>NZ_JBALPC010000155.1:0-11631 GCF_036965225.1 Bacillus sp. JJ1474
GACTTCTTAACTACCTTCACCCACATTTTCACCTGCTGATTGGCGTTATAAAGACTTCTTAACTACCTTTTGCCACATTCTCACCTGACAAATGGGGTTATATAGTTTTACGCCGAACTCCTCCCCACGACTTTTACGATAAAAATTAAAACTTGCACTTAAAATTATCCTATTGACAGAATTTTTAAGCGGTGCAATAATAAAAGGCAGTTACTTTTGAAATGTAAATTAATTGAATATATTTTTCTTATTAAGAGCAGGTGGAGGGACGAGCCCGATGAAACCCGGCAACCGATCAAACGATTTGACACGGTGCTAATTCTTGCAGCTTTCATGCTGAGAAATAAGAAGATGTTTGTCTATTGACCTCTTCTTATTTGAAGAGGTTTTATTTTTTTATAGAGAATACTAACTTTAAAAAGGAGGATGATTCGAATATGAGTGAAATCATCGCTACCTACCAGCTATTTGGCAAGCCAGGATCCTTTGAGAAAAAAGCGGAAGGGATTGCACTTGGCTTAACGATCGGCTCATGGACAGATTTGCCACTGCTTGAGCAGGAGCAGCTGAAGAAACATAAAGGACGCGTCATCTCAGTCGAGGAATTTTCGAACACGCGCCATCCTGTTAAACAAAATGATATTTTAAGCAAAGTAAAAATTGCTTATCCAAGTGCGAATTTTTCAGCAGATCTACCAGCTATTTTAACAACGGTTTTCGGAAAGCTTTCCTTAGATGGAGAAGTCAAATTGCTTGATTTAGAGTTTAGTTCAGACCTATTAAGCAGATTTCCTGGCCCGCGCTTTGGAATTGAAGGCATTCGGAAGACATTAAATGTTTATGATCGACCACTAACCATGAGTATTTTCAAGGGAGTTATCGGAAGAGACATCGAATATTTAACAGCTCAATTGAAGGAGCAGGCTCTTGGCGGAGTGGATCTTGTGAAGGATGATGAAATCCTATTTGAAAATCTACTAACTCCATTTGAACAAAGAATTTTAAGAAGTAAAGAGGTTTTACAGCAGGTCTATGAGGAAACTGGCCATCGTACCCTTTATGCCGTAAACCTGACAGGCCGGACTTCCGAATTAAGAGATAAAGCAAAAAGAGCTAAGGATCTTGGTGCTGATGCCCTTTTATTTAACGTTCATACGTATGGACTGGATGTCCTCCAGGAGCTTGCGGAGGATGAGGAGGTTCAGCTTCCGCTTATGGCACATCCAGCTTATAGCGGTGCCTTCACCTCATCAGCTTTTTACGGGGTAGCAAGTCAGCTTGTACTTGGTAAGCTAACACGATATGCGGGTGCTGACTTTTCCTTATTCCCTTCTCCGTATGGCAGTGTAGCTCTTGAAAAGAATGCTGCACTGGCAATCGGTGAGAAGCTGACTGAAGAAGCTGCTGTAAAACGGGCGTTTCCAGTACCATCTGCGGGCATCCATCCTGGGCTAGTGCCTCTGTTAATGGACGACTATGGAAAAGATTGCGTAATCAACGCTGGGGGCGGCGTCCACGGTCACCCTCACGGAGCAGCAGGCGGTGGAAAGGCATTTAGACAGGCAGTTGACGCTGTTCTAGCAGGTAAAAATTTGGCCAACGCTGCAGAAGAACATCAAGAATTGAAAATAGCCCTTGAGTTATGGGGAGGTTCAAAATGAAGAATCCAGTGATTTTCTGCGACTTCGATGGGACAATTACGAATAAAGATAACATCGTTAATATAATGAGAGAATTCGCCCCGCCGGAATGGGACGCCATCAAGGATGACATATTAGGTCAAAAGGTTTCCATTCAGGAAGGGGTCGGCAAGCTGTTCTCTCTTCTTCCCTCTTCGAAAAAAGAGGAAATCATCTCATTCGTACTGAAGGATGCTGTAATTCGAGAAGGCTTTGCTGAATTTGTTCAGTTTACTAGAGAAGCAAATATTCCACTTTATATTGTGAGCGGCGGGATCGATTTTTTCGTACATCCTGTCCTTGAGGCATTTGGACCTTTTGAAAAAATTTATTGTAATGAAGCTGATTTTTCCGGTGAAAACATTCGAATTGTATTCCCTCATGAGTGTGATGATGATTGCTCAAACAAAGGCTGTGGCTGCTGTAAGCCATCGATTATTCGAAATCTGGCATCCGGGGAAAACACGAGTATCGTGATCGGGGATTCCATCACGGATCTTGAAGCCGCGAAGCTTGCAGATGTTGTTATTGCCAGGGATTATCTCATTGAAAAGTGCAAGGAATTGAATATCCCTTACGAGCCTTTCGAGCGTTTCCAAGACTGTATTGACATCATTGAATCTCGATTGGATGTGAAAGTATGAGTGCGCTCGTATCTAAATGGAATGAATTAGCTGATATTAAGGATGAATTGGCTGCAAGGGACTGGTTCATGGGGACTAGCGGTAATCTTGCCATCAAGGTTAACGCTGATCCATTGCAGTTTCTCGTAACGGCAAGCGGGAAGGATAAAAGGAAAAGAACTCTCGAAGACTTCCTTCTAGTCGACCGAGATGGCAAAGCAGTTGAAGAAACACATCTGAAACCATCTGCCGAAACCCTATTGCATTGCGCTGTTTTTCAAAAAACTTTAGCGGGCTGCAGTCTTCATGTTCATACAGTAGCAAACAATGTCATCTCAGAGCTATATGGCGAAGAAGGGAAAGTAACCTTTCAATTTCAAGAATTAATCAAGGCGTTTGATCTCTGGGAAGAGGATGCTAAGCTAACCATCCCCATTATTCATAACCATGCCCATATTCCTGCTTTAGCGGAAGAATTCCAAGAGCATATTCATGCTGATAAAGGAGCCGTCCTTATTCGAAACCACGGCATTACCGTTTGGGGCAAGAACGGCTTTGAAGCTAAGAAACTATTAGAAGCATGTGAATTTCTATTTCAATATCAACTAGCATTGATTAATGCTAAATCAAATTTTAAATAAGAGAGGGAGATTTCAGATGGCAACAATTACAATTCAAGGTACAAATGAAGTAATTGAAAATCAAAACGAGGTTGCAGCATTTTTAGAGCAGCAAGAAGTTATTTATGAGCATTGGGATATTGAAAAACTACCGGAAAATCTTCGTGAAAAATTTGATCTTAGCGAAGATGAGAAAAACGGAATTCTAAATGCCTTCAAGGCAGAAATCGACAGTATTTCAGAACGCCGAGGCTACAAAACATCTGATGTTATTTCATTATCTGATTCTAATCCTAAGCTTGATGAGCTTCTGAAAAACTTCCAAAGAGAACACCATCATACAGATGATGAAGTGCGCTTTATCGCAAGCGGACATGGAGTTTTCGTTATTCAAGGTAAGGATGAGCGCTTTTTTGAAGTGCATTTAAACCCTGGCGATTTGATCTCTGTTCCAGAAAATATTCGCCATTATTTCACACTTGCTGATGATAGAAAAGTAGTCGCTGTCCGTATTTTCGTAACAGAAGAGGGCTGGGTACCGGTTTATGAAAAGGAAAGTGTGCAAGGTTAATAGTAAATAATATTAAAAAAGCTTATAGACTCTTCCGAAAAGGACTTTATCTATAGGCTTTTTTACTTTGTTGAGTCACCTCCTAAATTAAGGTATTATTAATTTGTTAATAGTTTACTATACTACATATAATTGGTTTCTCTATTAACGAATACTTTATTAGAGAGGAGAGAAATACTTTGAAAAAGATATTTAAAAATGCGGCTATGCTTTTCATTGCTACATTGCTCGTAGTTTCATCCTTTTCAGTTAATACGGCTTTTGCGGCATCGGAGAGTAGTAAGGATTGTGTTCCTAAGAAGATTATGTGGGGGAAAACAGAACTTAAGAGTGGTCAACTAGGTAAAATCACCATCCTGAAAGAAGCTAAGTTATTCTCTTTGAAAGAAAATAAGCTTGAGACTCACAAGACACTACCTGTAAAGGGTGAATATAGAGTCTATTCCTTTAAGAACCATTCTGGTGGTGACATTTATGGAGTAGGTGGAGGCTATTATGTAAAAAAAGATAGTGCAATAAAATATGAGACCCCTTCCAAAAGGAAATTAGCTGAGGTTAAAGCGGCCAGCTGTGAAAAGGAACAGGTTGCGGAAAATGAGGGTGGATTCCTTTGGAAAGCAGAAAAAAGTGGCAACACTGTTTACATGCTAGGTTCAATTCATTTAGGTATTGAAGACTTTTATCCATTAAACTCGAAAATAATGAAGGCTTTTGATGAATCAAAATATTTAGTTGTTGAAGCAGATATTCTTAATTTAAATCCCCTTGAATTTCAACAATCCATCCTTGAAAAAGCTATCTATGCTGATGGTTCAACCATTGAGGATCATATTTCGGAGGAGCTTTACACGAAACTAAAAGATATATTTATTAGTTTGGGTGCCGATTTTAACGAACTCAAGCATTTTGAACCTTGGTATTTTAATATGATTTTAGAAAGTTTAAAAATAACTGATCCTAAATATAAACCTGAATTAGGAATTGATTTTTATTTCTTATCTAAAGCGGGTGGTAAAAAAATTATTGAGTTAGAGGGAGCAGAGTTCCAATTAAATATGATGGACAGCTTTTCTGAAAATGTGCAAATAAAACTGCTTGAAGATTCCCTAAAAGTTGATAGCAGCGGCGAACTAGAAGCCCTTATAAAAGCTTGGCAATATAGTGATGATGACGCAATTGAAAAAATGCTTTTTAACGTTCCAGACGATAGCCCAGAATACCAAACATATATGACTGAACTGCTTGATAATAGAAATATTGGAATGGCGAATAAAATTGAACAGTACTTAACAGGGAGTATGAAAGAAACTTATTTTGTCGTTGTAGGTGCAGGACATTACTTTGGCGATATGAGCGTTATCCAGTTACTTAAAAATAAAGGCTACAAGGTTGAAAAACTACAATAGAAGTATCACTATGCTACTTTTATGTATTTTAATACCGTGTCAGACTGTAGACAAACTCGGTAAAATCGAGCTTGTCTACAGTCTTTTAAATTCACAATATTTAACCGAGAAAGTTTCATCCTATCACCAAACAACCTTCCAATTATGATCACAGGAGGCATAGATCTTTTTCCTTTTCATCATATAGTTAGCAATTAGCTCTGTCATATCTGTCTGAATTTCTTTGATGACAGGCTTATCTTTGAACATATAGTAGTTGCCTCCCCCGCCTGCTCGATAGTTGTTCATGACGACATCATATTCACCTTTCATCTGAACAGGATCTCCCTTAATGCTTAATTTAACGACCCGCTCCCCAATAGGGTTTCTTATATCAAACTCATACTCAATGCCTTCCCACATATCGTAGTTATAGTGTTGGGGCTTTGGTTCTGCAAAGGCAGGATTAACCTGAATCTCACCATCTTTACCGAGCATAAAATACGATGCACAAATCTCCAAAGCATCCTTCATATCCTGCCCAGTGATTCGAATGAGCTTCAACGTGTTCGGATAAATATAATTTGAAACGATGTCCCTCATTGTCACCTGTTCCTGAAAACCACGAGAGCGATTATCAAATAAAGCAGTAGAGGAAATCCTTGCGCCTGATGCATCCATTTGCACATAATTAAAAAATTCAATAAGAGGATGATCTCCTAATCTTAATTCTAATGCGCCGGAAATCGTCATATCCCCTATTATTTTGGCAATTGGCTGATCAAGCCAAATTTGAGTGTCCTTCTCATACTCTTCAGTCATTTTCAAGATATGAGGATCTGCTTGAACAGAATGGTCAACCTCTATAAGCTGTGACGAGCAGCTTTTAAACACCCATTTTCCTTCGATTTTTTCAAAATAAGCTTTCACTTTACCTAAAGCCTGTCCATTGTAGCCGGGTTGAACGACTGTCACTCCGTTCAAAGTATCCGCAATCATTCGATGCTGGTGACCCGTCAGCAAAATATCAATTCCTTCAATTTCATGGCATATCGCATAAGCCTGATTTTCTCCAGTCATGGCTTCTTCAGGCTCCCCGTTGGATAGATCCCGTTCAAATCCTCCATGATAGGAAACGACAAGCAAATCATACTGTTCATGCTTTTGAATAAAATTAACCCACCTTTTTGCACTAGCTAACGCATCTTCAAATTGGAGTCCCACAATATGCCTTGGGTTTTCCCAATTCAGAATATAATGTGTCGTAATTCCTAGAACAGCAACACGCAGCCCATTTTCAAACTCCTTCACTATGTACGGAGGACCAAATGCACTTTCCTTCGTTCCTTCTCTTAATATATTGGCCGATAACCACGGGAACTGGGACTCGTCCACCGCTGCCTGTAATAGTTCGGAACCGTAATTAAACTCATGATTTCCAATTACAGCACAATCATAATTTAAATCATTTAGCAGGCTTATAAGCGGATTTATCTTTTCTGGAAGGAATTTTGCATAATAATATGTTAAAGGCGTCCCCTGAATGACATCCCCATTGTCTATTAAAAGGGAGTATTGATTGTTTTCTCTCTCACTTTTAATCAGTGCAGCAATCTTTGCTAGCCCTGCATTCACTTCTTCATTATCCCTGTAATTAATCGGGAACACATTTCCGTGCAGATCACTAGTTTCCATAATAATAAGCTCACAGCGTTCATTATCCATGGCTTCCACTTCACATCCCCTCTAATTACTTCCACTTTGATTATATAGGTAGTTCTTTCATGTAAATTTATTTTACAACAAACCACACCAAACATTTACATTATTTAACACCATATTTACAGAACTATCCATATCGTTTGCTATAATTCAAATCGTAAAATATTCTTTTTCCATTTGGAGGTAACTGAAATGTTTAAGAAATTGGCAACGATTGGCCTATCTCTTGCTCTAACAACGGCCATCTTGAGTGCATGCGGCTCAAACAAAACATCTAGCGGAGATTACACCCCTGAAAGCTTAACTGTTCAATTTGTACCATCGCAAAATGCAGACACATTAGAAGCAAAAGCTAAACCATTAGAAGGTTTGCTTAAGGACAAGCTAGGAATTCCTGTAACAGTAAGTGTATCAACTAACTACAACACGATTGTTGAAGCAATGGCATCGAAAAAAGTAGACGTTGGCTTTTTGCCTCCAACGGCATATGTACAAGCCCATGAAAAAGAGGCTGCAAATGTTATTTTGCAAGCACAACGCTTCGGTGTTGACGATGAAACGGGTGCACCTAATGATAAATTAGTGGATTTCTATAAATCTATGTTTATTGTAAAAGCAGATTCTGATATCAAAAGCGTGAAAGATTTAAAAGGAAAGAAAATTGCTTTCCAAGACGTTACATCTTCAGCAGGTTATGTTTGGCCCGCAGCTGCCTTAATGGATGAAAAAATTGACCCGCTTACGGACGTTGAGGGGATCACAGTGAAGGGACATGACCAAGCTGTGATTGCATTACTAAACGGTGATGTTGATGCAGCGGTTATTTTCCAAGATGCACGTAATATTGTAAAAGGCGATTATCCAAGTGTATTCGAAGAGACAAAAGTTCTTCATTTCACAGAACCAATTCCAAACGATACGATTTCAATCCGCTCCGATATGAGTGAAGAATGGACAAAAAAAATTCAGGATGCCTTTATTGAAATTGGCAAGGATGAAGAAGGCCATGCCATCATTAAAGACATTTACTCCCATGAAGGCTATACACCATCTGAA
Source organism: Bacillus sp. JJ1474 (assembly GCF_036965225.1). NCBI lineage: Bacteria > Bacillati > Bacillota > Bacilli > Caryophanales > Bacillaceae > Bacillus > Bacillus sp. JJ1474. The sequence continues at coordinate 7,657 of NZ_JBALPC010000155.1, forward strand.
GATAAAGTGTTTGATATTGTTCGCGATTATGCAGAAAGAGTGAAAACCGAGTAATATAGGAAGCCAAAAATGCCAGCCAGTGAAGGGTTAAGAACTGGTATGGCATTTTTTGATTAAATAACCAAAGGTGGAATAAAAGTGATTGAATTTAAGAATGTCTCCAAGACATACCATAATGGTGTGAAAGGGTTAAACAATATTGATTTAAAGATTCATGAAGGTGAGTTTGTCGTCATCGTTGGCTTGTCGGGAGCAGGAAAATCAACCCTACTGCGTTCAATTAATCGTTTGATTGATATATCTGAAGGCGAAATTTTTATCAATAACAAATCGATTACGACAGCAACGGGATCTGATTTACGACGAATCCGCCGTGACATCGGCATGATTTTTCAAAGCTTTAATTTAGTGAAGCGTTCTTCGGTATTGAGAAATGTACTTTCGGGGCGTGTTGGCTATCATTCAACTTGGCGTACGATTCTCGGGCTTTTTCCAAAAGCAGATGTAAATCTGGCATTCGATGCTTTAGAACGCGTCAATATTCTTGAAAAAGCTTATTCCCGAGCAACGGATCTTTCCGGTGGACAGCAGCAGCGTGTCTCCATTGCCCGTGCGTTAGCTCAGGAAGCAAAAATCATTTTGGCAGATGAGCCTGTAGCCTCGCTTGACCCGTTAACAACTAAGCAAGTCATGGATGATCTGAAAAGAATTAACCAGGAATTAGGAATAACGACCATTGTGAATCTTCATTTTATTGATTTAGCAAGAGAATACGCAACAAGAATTATCGGATTACGGGCAGGAGAGGTTGTATTTGACGGGCCTGTTGAAAAGGCGACTGATGAAGCATTCTCGGAAATTTATGGCCGCTCTATTAAGAAGGATGAACTATTAGAGGTAAATGTATGCTGAGTCAGCCACAGAAGAGGGTCCTGCCTGAGCCTCCACGTAAACTAAAAACCTATTTAACCATTTTTATTATTATTTTGCTGCTTTTCGGAAGTGCAGTCCAAACAAATTCAACCATTACTGAGCTCATCATCGGTGCTCCTAACATGGTCGAGCTGCTTGCGCAAATGCTTCCTCCAAACTGGTCTTACTTCGGAAAAATTGTCGAGCCAATGCTTGAAACGATTCGAATGGCTTTAATTGGGACAACCTTTGGTGCCCTCATCGCCATTCCGATTGCGATTTTTTCTGCGAGCAACATTGTTCGTAACATATGGTTATACCATCCTATTCGTTTTGTCCTGAATCTAATTCGGACGATTCCTGACCTGCTGTTAGCAGCCATTTTCGTGTCTATTTTCGGCTTAGGACCACTTCCAGGTATTTTAGCGTTGACGATTTTCTCAATTGGCCTAGTGGCAAAATTAACATATGAAGCGATTGAGGCCATTGATCCTGGGCCACTTGAAGCCATGACTGCTGTTGGCGCAAACAAGGTTCAATGGATCTTTTTTGGTGTCGTTCCACAAGTTCTTCCCTATTATATTTCCTATGTGCTTTATACATTTGAGGTAAACATTCGGGCTGCAGCTGTATTTGGACTTGTCGGTGCCGGAGGAATTGGACTCTATTATGACCGCACACTCGGATTCTTTGAATATGATAAAACAAGCTCTATTATTATTTTCACATTAGTTGTTGTTTTAATAATCGACTACATGAGTACTAAATTACGGGAGAAATTAATATGAGCCAAACATCTAGAAACATTGTGAAGCCACCGAAAAAGAATATTCGTCTATGGATCATCTATCTCGCTTTAGCTCTTATTTATATTTGGGCTTTTTCCGGAATGCCGATTACAGGGGTAAAAGAAACAGCTGCTCAAGTATCGAAAGCCATTTTTTCAGGAATTTTCAGCCCCGATTGGGATTATGTCTATTTACCAGAGGGAGAGGATTTATTACGAGGGCTGCTTGATACACTCGCCATTGCGATTTTAGGAACATTTATTTCAGCCTTCCTCTGCGTTCCATTTGCTTTCTGGGCAGCCGCCAATATGAGCAAGGGGAAAAGTCTTTCTCATTCAGGTAAATTCATCCTCAGTTTTGTTAGGACATTTCCAGAGATCGTAATGGCGATTATGTTCATTAAAGCAGTTGGTCCAGGGTCCTTTGCTGGTGTACTCGCTTTAGGCCTGCACTCTATCGGGATGTTAGGAAAGCTTTTCTCGGAAGAAATCGAGAATATTGATCCAGGTCCCGCAGAAGCATTAACGGCTACAGGGGCAAACCGCATGCAAACTCTCTGGTTCGCCGTCCTTCCGCAAGTCATGCCTGGTTTCCTGTCCTATACTTTATATCGATTTGAAATTAACGTAAGATCTGCTGCAATCCTTGGCATTATTGGAGCAGGCGGGATCGGCACGCCACTTATTTTTGCACTAAGCTCCCGTGACTGGGATCGTGTTGGGATTATTCTATTAGGCATCATTGTCATGGTCACATGCATTGATCTTTTATCAGGCTATATTCGTAAGAAAATTATTTAAGGAAAAAGTTTTCAGCACTTTAGAAGAAATTGTATATTAAAGGAAATTTAGCGAAGCCTATAGGATGAATTTGTCATCTTGAAAGGGGTTTGCTAATTGGTAAATACGTTAGAAGTTTTTAGTGCTCATAGTCTTTTATTTTACTTTACGGTGTACTCATTTTTAGGCTGGCTGCTAGAAAACAGCTATAGCCTCGTTACAACGAGGAGATTTTTTAAAGTGGGGTTTTTCAGTGGCCCCTTTAAGCCTATGTATGGATTTGCACCAGTGCTTTTGGTTTTGTTAATTTCACAGGATACAAATTGGTTAATCGCTCTTTTTCTCTGTCTAGCCATTCCAACATTGATTGAGTATGTTAGCGGCTATTTACTTCATACTTACTTCCATCGCCGGTGGTGGGATTACTCAAATATCCCATTGCAGCTGCATGGACATATTTGTTTATCCTTTTCAATTTGCTGGATTTTTTTATCCCTCATTTGTTTAAAGTGGATCCATCCAGCATTAACCTCCATTTATGAAGCGATTAATCATTATTGGATTTGGCTTAGCCCTTTTGTTGCAATTTATTTATTTGCAGAACTTATTTTTTCTATAAAAAGGCATTTACCAAAGCATTCTTCTCAGGCTAAACAAGAAAGTCCAACTCAATAATAAATAAATAGCTACCTTCTTCTGAGGGTAGCCATTTTTATTATACTCAAAGCAATCAGCGCACCAATGGAATCAATTCCAACATCCACAATTGCGCCTGTCCGGTCTGGGAGAAAAGCCTGGTGAATTTCATCGGATGCTGCATAGATCGTTGTGTATAGCCATGCTTGTATAAATCGATGCTTTTCAAAGCTATTGTAAAACAATATAGCAAGCACCCCAAATGCTGATAAATGCACAAGCTTTCTAAATATGACGTTGATCATACTAGCCTGACCCTCAGATAGATTGAAAATATCTGCAATTATCATTAACGTATTTCCACCAGTCGAAGCAGGAGAAGCCGTTGTTATAAAAATAGCTATACAATACACAATAGCTGCTGTGAGCCAAATATATTTTTTCTTCATTTTTAATTCCTTCAGATGGTTTTTCTATTATTATAGGCATTTTTCGATTCACTTTTATATAGTTTGTCGAATTTTTCATGTCTGTCAGTCAAATTTGTCGGTCTATTGAAGCGAATGTACTTTTGGGGAGGTAGACAGAACTTCTTTTGGTAAATTGGCCGCGCCTAAGGAATACTTTTCTCGGTCAACTTTCATACTGCTTGGACTTTTCGAAGGCTTCCTCCTCTTGAAATGTCCGTCCAGCACCACTGCTTGGACTTTTTGAACGACTTCCCCTCTTGAAATGGCCGTCCAGCACTACTGCTTGGACTTTTCTAAGGCTTTCCCCTCTTGAAATGGCCGTCCAGCACTACTGTTTGGACTTTTCACAGGTTTCCCTTCTTGAAATGTCCGTCCAACATTACTGCTTGG
>NZ_JBALPC010000156.1:0-14148 GCF_036965225.1 Bacillus sp. JJ1474
AATTAGTAAATAATTAGTATGGCAGACGAAATAAATCAAGAAAATACTAAATAATTTGCTCTAATAAAATAAATATGGTAGAATCTTTTTAACAATATATAGTATTATTTTATGCACACAAATACTATATGTTGTTTCCACTTCGAATTATTTCTTAATTGATCCAAGGTCTCTTTTTTATCCGCTCCTTATGGGCGGAATTTTTTTGCAAAAAAAAGTTCTTGCATAAAGGCAAGAACTGCAATTTTTACGTAACTTCCTATATACTTGTTCCTAATCATGGTTTATGACATTTTGATTATACACCTGCGTGATTAATTCTTTAAATCCAATCATACCATCATCAAGACTTTCCTTCGGTAAATACCTCGCAGCATAAAGAGTTTCCTGCTCTGAAGATAAAAAAATATTTAGCGGCCCTTCCCCTTTTACATCCATCTTCTGACACTTGCTCAAGCATAAAGAAGCAATATCCGGATGCTCTTCCTTGTCAATCATCATGCAAATAAACTTATCATTTAATAGCTGGGCTGTCTCCATATCTTCAAACGACTCCTGTTCCATGACAGCACACAAATGGCAATGATTATCCCCAATACTGACAAACACAAGCTTACCTTCCCTTTTCGCCTTATCAAACGCTTCTGTTGACCACTCTAGCCAATTTACAGGACTCCGCTCATGCTTTTTTAAATAAGGGCTTTTGGATAGCACTAACCAATTATATGTTGGGGAATAACGTTCTTCGGATAAGAAAGACTGCATATTTTACAACTCCTTTATTTGGAAATAACTCTATCTGAAAAGAAAATCTATGATTGATCGTATACTTATGACAAAGATATTATTTCCATTAAGGTGAGGAAAAATTAATGAATATTCATAGCCTTCTTATTGTTGCTATAAAAGTTCGCATAACTTGTTCAGCTGTTTGCTCGAGTAAAATGGCAGCGCTTTCAATGGCTTTTTGTAGTGTCATAGGAGAATTAATAATACTATGAACACTTGTAATACCGTGTTCATATAAAACATCAATTCCTTGGCCAATGGACCCGGTCAGAGCAAAAACAGGGATTCCTTTCAGTTTAGCTGCTTCAGCCACGCCCATAGGTGTCTTTCCTGAGGCAGTTTGGAAATCAATCTGACCTTCACCAGTAAATACGCAATCTGCTCCAGCTAAATGTTCAACAAGCCTTGAATATTCTATGACAATGTCAATGCCTCGCTTTGTTTTAGATGGAAAAAAAGCTTGGAAGGCTCCACCAATTCCTCCCGCCGCTCCGGCTCCGGGCATATCATGCAGGCGAATGCCTGTTTTTAATGCTACTAAATCTGCCCAATGCCTTAAGTTGTTGTCTAGAATTTCAACCATATCAGGTGTAGCCCCTTTTTGCGGACCAAACACATGAGTTGCTCCCTTTTCCCCTACTAATGGATTCTGAACATCTGTCGCTATTAAAAATTCACAATTTGCAATTCGTGAATCAAACTCTTGATCATCAATATCAACAATTCTTCCTAGTTCAGAACCTCCATATCCGACTAACTCTCCATTAGCATCAAGAAACTTCATTCCTAGTGCTTGAAGCATACCTAACCCGCCATCATTGGTCGCACTTCCACCAATCGCTAAAATAAATTTGCTGCATCCATCATCTAATGCTTTTTTAATTAGCTGTCCTGTCCCAAATGTTGTGGCTGTCATAGGATTAAACCTAGCAGAATCGATGAGACATAACCCTGATGCACTAGCCATTTCTATCACGCATGTTTCCTGATCACCTAATAATCCATAAGCAGCTTGTACAGGATCAAGTAATGGTCCCTTAACCTCAATCTCTACCTTATGACCATTTGTAGCAGATACTAGACTGTCCATCGTCCCTTCTCCACCGTCTGCAACTGGAACTAGAACGGTTTCTGCATGCTGAATTGCATTTTTCACCCCTTTTTCAATGGCCTGTGCTGCTTCAAGTGCCGTTAAACTCCCCTTAAATGAATCGGGTGCAATCACAATTTTCATTTTCCTTGCCACCTTATTAGATTTTATTAATAATATATAAATAAAATTAAATATTCAGTAACTTCTATTCACTATTATAGGCTTAAATACGAGTTATTGGTATTAGAAATCTCCTATTAAAAAGAAGTCCATGCTTTGCATGAACCTACTATTAAGGGCAATCACCTATCCGAAGATCATGCATATTTTAATGAAGTAAGGATAGGAGTGTGCGATAACTATGATATTACTTCAGGATTCAGAGCTGGAAAAGCATGATACAGAAGGATGGCAAAAGAAAGCCTATAAGCTGTTTATTCAAAAAATGACTGATGCGAATCAATTATTTCCTTGTATCCCCGCCACTTTAGGTTTAAAGTCTGGTCACCTAAGATATGGCTTCATTGACAGCCCATTAAAATATGAGACCTCTTACAAACTGGCAGCAATACTTAAGGAATATTCCTTACATTATAAAAGCTTCGGAAAATATACGTCCCTCATTATATTTTTTAATTCCTCTAAAGAAGACTTGAATTTTAGCATTAAAGAATATCAGGAACTGTTCTGGCAACACCTAATCAACTTAACGATGCTAGATGAATTGCCTTGGCCAGATATCATACCTACAAACCCAACTCATTCATTTTGGGAATTCTGCTTTCATGGGACACCCTATTTTATGTACTGTGCGACCCCTGCACACATAAATAGAAAAAGCAGAAGCTTTCCATATTTAATGTTAGCCATCACACCAAGATTTGTTCTAAAAGAATTCCTCGCAAAAGGAAAACAGGCTGATAAAATAAAACAGCAAATCCGCGAACGTTTATGCGCTTATGACAGCACTACTATTCACCCTGCATTAAACTCTTATGGAAATAGCGATAATTATGAATGGACACAGTATTTCCTGCCAGATGATCAAAGCACATTTTCCCAATGCCCGTTTCATAAGGAAAAAAATAAAATGTAAGTTGTTAAATAATGACATATAAAAATGCCAAACTCTGTATTTCATTAGGTTTGGCTTTTTTGTAAATAAACTGACATTCTAGAGATGAAATCGCTGTGCCAGCATCTCCCAGTCACTCATAAATATCGGCCATAAATTCGGTCTTCTTCTAATGGCAAGCGGATGATAAGCAACAGCTGTCGGGAATCCATTTACATTGTGCCAGGAGCCTCGCAGTTTTTTCACCTCTGCTTCAGGATTTTCGAAAAATGATTGAACAGCAATATTCCCTAAACAAAAAATAAAATTCGGCTTCTTTTCTGCTAACTGCACCCTTAAATGCTGGATACAAGATTTCCTAGCTTCCTCTTTATTATAGGCACGAACAGGTCTTCTTTTTAAAATATACGTTACATATAAATCACTAGGCTGTATGCCTACCTCGTTAGCGGATTTTTGTAATGTAAACCTAGTTCCGCAAACATATGGATTCCCTTCACGATCTTCTCGTGCTCCTGGATTATCAAGAATAATCATGATAGGAGCACCAGGATTGCCTTCCCCCCACACCATCCTTGTCCCATGCTTATAAAGTTTGCATTCACGACAATCCTTTTGATCCTCTGGCACTCGTTCCTCAGGCCAAATGGCTGGACAAAATTCAATAATACCCGTCATCTCCTGTTCTGATTACAGTCCACCACAGCTGTTATGGTTGTTTTGCTTCTTTTCTAAAGTATTTGTCTCGTCAGACTCAACGACCGATTGTAATCCATAGCCTGTTGTACTAATTTCAAATTCCATATCTTTCTCCTGGCCATTTAATTTATGATTGTTAAGATTCAATTGATCATTTCGCATCTTTACCCCTCCAATTTCTTTTTATTAGAACCAATCTGTATTCCTATTGTTCCTTGATAAAGCAAAGTCATACAGCCTCCATATTCTTAAATACATAAAACCTTTGCCCTAAATAGTTTAGGAGTGTATATAATCCTGCTCCTATTACAACTGCCAAGTTTTCTGCCAACAGGCTATTACCCTCTTCAAAGATTCTTAAGGCCATATGGCTTACGGAATAAGAGAAAATGTAGCAGCTCAAAATCACGATAATGAACCGTGGGATACTCGTTTTCAAATGAATTTTACTCTGAAAGGTAAAACTTCGATTTAAAAAATAACTTACAAAAGCTCCAACGCCATTTCCAATGAATGTAGAAATCCAATAGGACATTTCTGCTGCATTTAATAGAAGAAGCATGATGGAGAGTCCAATTAACGTATTTACCACTCCTACTAATAAAAAACGGAAAAAGGAATTAGTTCGTTTCAGATAATTTTCCATAATTATGGTCAAAGAGTTCATGTTCATTTTCTCCATCATTTATTAGCGAACGTGGAATCGGCAAATTAAATGTATCAATATCGACCATATATTTCGGTCTTCGCTTCGTTTCACTATATATTTTTCCAATGTATTCACCAACCACACCAATAGAAATGAGCTGAATCCCGCCAATTAACCAAATAGAAGTTATTAAGGATGTCCAGCCCGTTTCCGTTTTACCGGATAGCTTTAAACTGAGAAAGTAGACTCCAAATAAAAGACTAATAAAGAAAGAAAGAAATCCAACAAGCATGACGACACGAATAGGCGTAACAGAAAAAGAGGTTAATCCCTCAAGCGAAAAGGCGATCATTTTCTTTAGCGGATATTTCGTTTCTCCGGCACTTCGTTCTTTTCGGTCATAGTAGACGGAGGTAGACTTTAAGCCTAGTATTGGCACAATGCCGCGGAGGAAAATATTCACCTCATCATAGCGCTGTAATTCATAAAGAGCCCTATTGCTCATTAATCGAAAATCAGCATGATTATAAACAAGATCCACCCCCATCCTCTTCATTAATTTATAAAAGCCTTGGGCCGTGCTCCTTTTGAAATATGTATCTGTATCCCGTTTTCTTCTGACCCCATAGATGATTTCATAGCCTTCTCGGTATTTCAAAATAAATTCACGTATGACAGAAATATCATCCTGAAGATCTGCATCAATGGAAATAACACAATCCGAAACAGTCTTGGCTGCCATTAATCCAGCCAAAAGCGCCTTTTGGTGTCCGACATTTCTTGAAAGCTTTAACCCTTTAATTAGCTCGTCTTCTAAACTCTTTCTATATATGATTTCCCATGTTTGATCCTTACTCCCATCATCAACAAATAAAATTTTACTATTACTCGAAACTAACCTCTCCTTTACTAGCTCTTGGAGATAAATGCTTAGCTGTAGCATCGTATCTGGGAGAATCTCCTCTTCGTTATAACATGGAACAACTATCGTGAGCATTGGATGATCCATTCTGATTCCTCCTGCTGTTAGATCGCTTTATATAAATAAATTTTCCAAGCAGAGCTAGAAGATTCAAACGTCCTTTCTAAGCTCAGATTATTTTCATATGCATTATCAATGGGAACGGCAGAAAAAATATATTGGCCACCCATTTCCTTAAATGGCTTGATGTTAAGCTCAAGGTTTTTTAATCGCTTTTTTGTATTTTTTTTAAACATATAGCGCTTTCCTAGTTCCGCTGTAAAAATATAGCAGCGTCCTCCCCATTCATCAAAATAAAGGCGGATTGTTTTATTTTTTGCCAATTCCTTCTCAATAATTTTCCTAAATTGATATTTATAAGATAAAGGGTAAAAATTATTATAAGTGTCGAGGGTATAAAAACCGTTAAATTGAGCGATAGCCGGGTGAATACCAATACTCGCCACACGATAATCTTTCTGAGGAATTCCTATATAATCTTTAATCTCCTTAAATTGATCCACAGCAAAAAATTGCTTAAATGTTGGCTTTGTTTGAAAGATGATTTCTTCATTAGTTACAGAACAAACAATTAGCTGTGCAGCAACAAGTATAGGAACTGTCCTTTTCCACCTTGTATCCATTAGAACCTTTAATGACAAAGCAAACAGTACATAAATGACTAGCGGCCTCAGAAAGTGATACCGGGCAAAATTGAAAGTATCTAAAAAGTGAAATCGCTTCGTTAATGGCAGCCATCCCTTATAAAACCAGAATGCATACCATACTGATAAAGTGATATTAAGGATAAATAAAAAAACAAAGGCTCTTTCCTTTTTCCAGATTTTCTTTCTTAAAATAATGAATAATGCCAAAAACATTACAGGCAAGATGACTAAAGTATGAATAGTTGCAGCATGATGATGACCATAGATGAAATTTTTATAGGTAAGTCTAATAGAGCGCCAAATGGATAATCTTGCGTGAAAATATTCATCTCTGCTGTTTGGTTCATCATCAAACAGAAAAGAATAGACTAGCCGGTATTCCACGATTGCATACAAAAGAGTCATATAACCAATAGACAATAGAAAACGCCAATTCCACCGCTTCTTCATCATTACTTCCATTAGCCAAAAGATCCCTATAGCAGTTAGAAAAAAGAAGAAACCTAAAACAATACTAGAATAGAAAGGAAGGAGAGTTAGCACCAGATAGCTTTTCCACATTTTCTCCTTTTTCCGGATATTGAGGAAAGCCCATAAGGCCAAAGGCATACCAAGAGTGCTTAACATCCCTGATGGCCAAAATGGGGTAAATGCAAATGCAAGAGAAGTGCCTATATTCACAGTTAGAATAGTCCACTGTTGCCCAGTTAGGAAATGGGTTTTCAACAGTAAATACATCCCTATGAACGCAAAAACCCTAGTAATCGTCTGGCTAATTGCATAAGCCGTCATTGCAGGAAAGAGAGCATAAAGCCAAACGATCAGACTAAATTCCGTTCCAAATGCATTTCGGGATAATTGTCCATTTATTATTTGCGGAATGACGGCATTGACAGACCCGGTTAATTGTCCACTTTCAGCTAAGACTTTATACCAGGCTAAATTGGAATCCAAATTATCGTGAACTCGTATATGTGCATTCTCCCCTAATATAAACAGCGGGGAGACAAAAACAGCTAAGGCAAGAAAGGCAAAAATTAAAAACCTTCTTTCGATATGTTTTTTTTGAGTTGGCATTTCTTCATACACCTCAAAAGCATATTCCCTGCAAAAGTCTTATTATCTTAATAGTTTTAAGGTGCTCTTTGTGGAGGAAAATATTCCTTTTTGCTCTTTTTCTGTAAACATGTGGGATAAGACAGCCACTTCCGTACATAGAAATGGGAACGGGAAAGCCGAATGATTAGGGGGATCATGGATGATAAAAAAACAGTCATTCCTGCCGCTGGTTTAGGAACCCGTTTCCTGCCGGCAACAAAAGCTCTGCCGAAGGAAATGCTCCCAATCGTTGATAAACCAGCCTTCCAATATATTATTGAAGAAGCGATTGCGTCGGGGATTGAAGATATTATAATTGTAACAGGAAGGAATAAAAGAGCTATAGTAGACCACTTTGATAAGTCAGTAGAAATGGAATTGCTGTTAAAGCGAACAGGAAAAATAGTAATGCTTCATGAGGTCCAGAAAAATATCTGAAATGGCCGATATTCACTATGTTCGGCAAAAGGATCCATTAGGGTTAGGCCATGCCCTCTTATGCGCAAAAAAATTTATCAGAAATCAGCCATTTGCAGTTCTTTTGGGTGATGACATTCTTAATCATGTGCAGCAAGACAAATATGATGAAATCCAGCTAACTGATGCTTTGCATTTATTGCTAGAGCACGAGTCTATTTTTTTCATATATTATCAAAGGGAAACGATATGATGTTGGTGATAAATTTGGCTTTCTGGAAGCGTCCATTAATTTTGCATTAAAGAGACCGGAATTAAAAGAAAAACTATACCTGTACTTAAAACAAAATCATTTTTGAAAAGCTGATAAACTTTTGTATCCCTCTGGATACTTTATGTGCCAATTCCAAGCATCCTGTATTATTTTGTGTATTGAAGATTTCTTTGGTTTCCAGCCTAATATTTTCAAAGCTTTATCCGAACAAGCAATTAATTCTGCGGGATCACCATGCCTCCTATCTCCTACTATCATCTTTATATTTTTCCCTGTTTCTTCTATAGAAGCCCTTATTACCTCCTTTACCGAATATCCCGCAGTATTGCCAAGATTAAATACATCACTTTTTCCTCCATTTTGTAAGTATTGGAGTGCCATTGAATGAGCCTCTGCTAAATCCTCTACATGAATAAAGTCTCGGATACAGGTTCCATCCTTTGTCGGATATTTATCTCCATAAATTGTTACGTATTCTCTCATTCCCAGTGCTGCCTGCAGAACAATAGGAATTAAATGGGTTTCAGGAAGATGATACTCTCCTAATTCACCTGTTTCCTTCGCACCGGCTGCATTGAAATATCGTAATGAGACATAGCTTGCATTAAAGGCATCTCCCCACCATTTGATCATCCTCTCCATTGCAAGCTTTGTCTCACCATATGGATTAGAGGGCTGAAGTGGAAAGCTTTCTTTAATTGGCTGTTTATGCGAATCCCCATAAACGGCCGCAGTAGATGAGAATACAAGGTATTTAACACAGTGCCTGCTCATCGCCTCAAGCAGAGACCGAGTCCCGCTTACGTTTACATCATAATACTTTAACGGATCATTCATTGATTCTCCGACTAGTGAAGCGGCCGCAAAATGAAAAACTGCCACTATTTTTTCCTTATTAAAATATTCATTATTATTTCTGAAGAACGTATATCACACTCATAGAAAATTGCCTTTGGATGAATGGCCTCTCGGTGGCCAGTCTGCAGGTTATCGATGACAATTACCTTCATACCTTTCTCAATTAAATAATCAACAAGATGTGAGCCAATATAACCTGCGCCTCCAGTTACCAAAATCGCCATTAGTTCTCCCCCCTTAAATCCATTTCTCCCTTCTCTATATGCAAAAGAAATTGTCTGTATTCTCCCAAAAAAACATTAAAAAACGCCTGCTCGACTAAGCAGACGTTATTAATAATGGATCATTCCTCTCCACGATTACTTTTATCTTCATTTAATTTTAAATCTGTCTCAGAAGGAGTCAGTTCTTCTGAAGCTTCTGTTTGAAATTGCAGTTTGCTTGGCCGTGCAGTATGGCTGTTCATTTTAGTGATAATCTGATTGGCCATGTATCTATGAAATATGATTTCAAAAAGGGCGACTCCAGCGGCAGCAACGAGAGACATCGTCACTATATTTTCTCTTAGGGTCAAACTGATACTTAAAGACCAAATCACGAGGAAAGCCAGGACAAAATCGGTGATTGTCGCAATGAAATTATTAGACCTAGGCAACACAAGAAAGTCGCCAAGAACATAAGAGGATGCTCCTAATGCTAATGAAATTAAGAATACCATTCCAAAGGACATGCCATAAAATAAGCCAAGTATAATATATAAAAGGACTAAACAAGAAATAAACTTTAACAAAAATGCTTTTGCATGCTTCACAACATCATCTCCTTTTAGTCTATTTTGCTTATATTCGGCTTTTCCTATTCAGTTTAGGAATTTGCGAATTCAGAAATAACGGCAATGACTAAAGAAAGTTTTTGGACAAAGATTCATAGGAACATTTTTTGCACATAAAATGTACAAGTTAGGAACCTATCCGATTGGAGTGGTCATTATTGAATGTTAACATTTTCCTGAGTTATATCATTTTAGGGTTTACTTTGGCAGCTCCAATTGGTCCGGTTAACTCGGTTAGATTGGATAAAGGTATAAAGAATGGTTTTTGGCATGCATGGATTGTAGGGATCGGCTCTATGATAGCAGATGGAATTTTCATGCTAACGGTTTATTTAGGGATGGTACACTTTTTGGAAATATCGATTGTTCAAATATTTCTCTGGCTTTTTGGAGGGTTTATTCTCATCTATACAGGGACAGAAAGCATTATAGGCGCTAAGATGATTACTTTGGAAGAAACTAGGGGGAAAGATTCAATAACAAAATGCTTCTTGACAGGGTTTTTCATGTCCATATCCAGCCCCTTATCCATCCTATTCTGGTTAGGAATTTACGGATCTGTACTCGCTAAAACAGCCCAAGTCTATGGGACTGGTCAATTATTAATTTATAGCAGCATGATATTTTTGGGACTCACCATTTGGGATATTCTCATTGCGGGATTAACAACAGGGTTTCGAAGATTTTTAACTGTACATAGTCTTAAGGCCATTTCCATTTTTTCTGGCCTATCATTACTTGGATTCGGCTTATATTTTGCCTATCATGGAATAAAAGCGGTGTTTTTTTGAAGTGACATAGGAGAAACGGGATCAATAAATGATTCCCGCTTTTTTGTTAATTCCTTTTTACTCCGTAAATTATACAGGCTACTCCTCCAAAGATAAAGACTATTTCCCTTTTTCTTTGTCTTTATCTTTCAATTCCGGTTTATCATTCATTACTCTAAAAAATTGTGTATTCATGCTACCCTGAACAATATCCTCTAAAAAGAATTGACCAATCAATTTTAAATACTCATCATCATCGAACATCTTCTTGTTTTGCAGTTCCATTTCTGCAAGGCCTTCGTATGTTGAAATAACAGCGTATGTATGGTCCTTTCCTGAAATTGGCGTTAAAATTTCTACCTTATGATGATAATTTTCATTTCTGTATTTTTTAATCTCAAGTAAATTATCTAACCCATCTTTAAATTTTTCCTGTTTTATCTCAAAGGTTTGGTAAACGATGACCGACATTCAGAATGCCCTCCAATATGAGTATTAAAGAAGATTTCAAATTTATTATTTTCCTAATTGAATTATTTATTCTTTAGGAAAAATTGTAGTACAGCCTCTAAATCATGAATAGAATGTGTACAAACCTATTAATTGAATAATACATAGCAAGGAGAAAAAGCATGGGGATTTTTTTGGGTTATGTCTTTCTTGGGCTTACTTTGGCTGCACCGATTGGGCCAGTGAATGCAGCACAATTAGATAAGGGGATTAAAAATGGCTTTTGGCATTCTTGGCTTGTCGGCTTTGGCGCTATGATTGCAGATATCCTATATATGATTGCTGTTTTTTTGGGTGTAGTTCAGTTTCTTGAAATACCCATTGTCAAAACCTTTTTGTGGTCATTTGGCTTCTTTGTTCTCATTTATACGGGTATTGAAAGTATTCAAGGTGCTGGAAAAATTGAATTATCATCTCGTAATAAAAGTGAATCCGCTATCAAATCTTTTATTTCCGGCTTTTTCATTTCGATTTCCAATCCTTTAACCATTTTATTCTGGTTGGGCATTTTCGGATCTGTCTTAGCAAAGACGGCTACACAATTCGATCAGCTACAATTGTTAACATTTAGTTCTGCCATCATTGTTGGCTTATTTATTTGGGATGTAACGATGGCTGGGATTGCAAGCAGCTTTAGAAGATTTTTATCTGGTAAGATTCTTGCGGGCATCTCTATTGTCTCAGGTATTTCATTAATTGGGTTTGGAATTTATTTTGGATATGAGGCGGTTCTTTTATTATTTTTCCAATAAAAAGATGAACATAGGTTGATTTCGAGGGTTGTCCTCTAATTTCCATTAGACGTTCAACCCTTGTTTACTTTAAAGCTTATGCTTTTTGGGGATTATATCCTTTACTTTGCTTTCGTTTCTTAATGAAATTCATAATTAGTAACACGCTTATCACTAAACCGACAAAAAGGATACTCACAAAGAATCCCGGGCGGCTTGATTTCTCGAAAAGTGTTCCAGTTATTGCAAGCAAAATTAAACCTATCCCTATAAAGCGTTTAACATGGTCGAATTTCGTAGCTTTAATCAGCTTCGGGAAAGAAACTAGAATGAACAACCAATTATATAACAGCATTAACCCAGCTGCTGTCGTAATATATTCATACACACTGTCAGGCATGACTAATGCCAATAAAACTGATGTCACTAACCCGCCAATTGTTAAGGAAAGTGCCAGTGGAGGAACTTTTAGCTTACCCTTTTTCGAGAAAATTTTTGGGGCATCTCCATCTTCCGCTAAAGTGACAATCATGCTTGTAACGGCAAATAGGGTAGCGACCATAGTCGAAAAGCCGGCAATAATAATGCCTCCAGTAAATACATGTGGAAAAAAGGTGATATCATATTTATCAAGAGCAATAACAAACGGGCTTTCATTTTTACTAAATTTATCTATCGCTGCTAATCCCGTAGCTAAAGCTAAAGAGATTAAGTAAATGGTCGTTAAGATGATCAACATAACAGAGCCTGATTTACGAACATCTTCTTTATTTTTTAACCTAGTTGCAAAAATCCCCATTATTTCTATCCCGCCAAAGGCATAGAATCCAAAGATTAATGCAGACCATAAACCATAAAATCCTCTAGGCAGGATTTCATTTCCGTCTGTAGGGACTTTAAAATCCTTTAGATTTCCTCCAAATAATCCAAATAAAACGGTGATCGCCAAGATGATAAACATCAATATTGCAGCAATTTTTATAACTGCAAAAATATTCTGGGCTTTCTCAAATCCCTTTGTTCCAATGACAATAACGAAAACCCCTAGCACTGCATAAATGGAGGAAAAAATCCAAAGAGGTACATCAGGGAACCAGAATCGTGTTAATAATGAAAGAGCGGTCAACTGGCTACCAGAAATCAGCATTTCAGAAAACCAATAGACCCACCCGCTGCTAAACCCAGCTCCACGCCCATATGCTTTTTTCGCGTATGAACGAAATGCCCCTTTTTGCGGGTCCTTTGCGGACATTTTTCCTAAAGCGTCAAAAACTGTGTAAGTGCCTATCGCTGCCAGAATAAAGGCTATTAAAATTGCGGGGCCAGTCATTCTTATACCAATTCCGGTCCCAACAAAATACCCTGTTCCAATAATGCATCCGACACCGATTAACGACAGCTGCCACCAAGCTAGCTTTTTTCCATCTTCGCTAATATCCCCTTTGTCAGCAGCACGAGCCGGTATTTCCATGCCAATCCCCCCTCCGAAACTCCAAATTATTATTTGCCCCATACCATTAAATATGTATCTCCAAATAACCAATCCATTAAGAATAAAGAGGCTTAAAAGGTTTCAAAATAAGCAATAGGAGGGGATTTTAAATGGCTAATCAATGTTTTTACTGCAACAGTGAAACGGGGGAAAAAGAATTACATCAAGTCACATTTTATGTATCAAATATGGACAAGGATGAAATACTTTGCCCTGAATGTTATCAAGAATGGCTCCATGGAATTAAAGAGTAATAATAGGTGAAGGACTTTTCCAAAAGTCGGGAAAGTCCTTCATAACGATAAAAACTCTTTCTTTGATATGTACTTATTAACATTATTCCTCTAGTTTTTTAAGGTTGTCAAAATGATAAGTTTAGCTTATAATCGAAAAAGTTACATATATAGTGTTTATTTTTATTCATTAACACAATATACAGTGATAAACCAATAAATATGGTGTCCGTTATGGACTTAATAGGGAATCTGGTGAAAATCCAGAGCTGTTCCCGCAACTGTAAGTGCTATCGAAATAAGTAGAAACCACTGTCTTTTTATAAGATGGGAAGGACTTAAAGTAGGCCTAAGCACAAGTCAGGAGACCTGCCATATTTATAACGTGTTATCTTCTTCGGGAGTTGGGAAGGTAAAACGAGGGTATTTTGATAGACTATTTTTTATATTCTATTATCATATCAGCGTTTTACTTTACCCATCCTCTAGCGGAGCGATGGGTTTTTTATTTTGGAAAAAACAAGTAAAGGGGATATGAAAATGGATACATATGTTCAAACAGAATTGGATCTAGTTTTAGAAGAGTTAAACAGAGCTTCAAACTTATATAAGATTGACGTTGATCCACTTAAACAGCAATTGGAGGAACTAAAGCAAAACGATGCATCCGCAAATCAATTTGCACTTCTTTATTCATTAAACAAAATCTCAATGGACCAGCCAAACTGGACCTTTCTTGCAGCTCAACTATATTTAAATGAATTGTATTCAGAAGCATCAAAAAATCGAGGATATAAAATGAATGTAAAATATGGGGATTTTTATAGCCTCATAATGAAGCTGACTAATATTGGTATTTATTCAGAAGATTTACTAGCTTTCTATTCAAAAGAAGAAATAGATCAATTAGATATACTGATTGACCCTGAAAAAGATTATTTATTTAACTATATTGGTTTGTTCCTCCTTGCTGATCGTTATCTTGCCAAAGATTATGAG
>NZ_JBALPC010000157.1:0-35743 GCF_036965225.1 Bacillus sp. JJ1474
TTAGTCTGTGTTCCTAAATTTGGGCCTTTACGGGCTGTTGACCCCCACTTAGAAATTTTTGCTTAACTCAACTTCTTGAAGTGGGGGGCTTACAGCCCGTTAATCTGCGATAAAGGATGATATGATGACAATATTATTGTTTGTAGTTGCCTATCTTATCGGATCCATTCCGACTGCGCTTATTGTTGGAAAGCTAGCTTTTAATATTGATATACGCGAGCACGGAAGCAATAATCCTGGCGCCACAAATACATTAAGGGTTCTTGGAAAAAAAGCCGCTATCATCGTCTTGCTTATCGATGTTGGAAAAGGGGCTCTTGCCGCCTTCCTTCCTACTTTAGCAGGGGTAGAAACGGATGCCTTACTAATTGGACTTTCTGCTGTAATTGGGCATTGCTTTCCAATTTTCGCGGGATTTAGAGGGGGAAAGGCCATTGCCACAACGGCAGGGGTCCTTCTTGTAGCAAATATATGGATGTTTTTGGCTGCCTATTTTGCTTTTTTCTTTATTATATTTATATCGAAATATGTATATTACGGATCACTAGCAGTCGGCCTGACTCTGCTCGTCTATTCCTTTTTCACACCTGGCCGGGAACATGAACTTATTTTTTCTATTTTTCTATTATTTTTGATTTTCCTTCACCGCTCTAATATTCATAATCATTTCCATCGACGTGAACCAAAAATTAACGATAAAAATTTAAAGAACGATCGCATTCCGCCAAAGAACAATGCAAATCGTGCATAAAATACTCCATTGCAGCCGAATATTGGTTCGTCCAATATTCGGCTTTCATTTTCAAAACAATCGTTATACCCTCGATTTGAATGGCCCTCTGTATTTTGCTTCACGCAACTCGAGTGCATATGCCTCTAAATTAGGCAGCCCCATTTCCCTTGCAATGGACAGCTCTTTTTCAACATCGTATGGAATTCTGACAATCTCAATTGAAAAAGGCGCAGGCTTGTCCGATAAATAGTCTCCGTGAAGAATCGTATAAGTAGCTTGGGGTATATCAAGTGAATTCCCAACACTACCAGCATTAAATAGTGTCTTTTGAGGTTTCACAGGCTCGATAAGGGCAGCGTGAATATCCCCATAGCCAACGACATCTGGTAATTTCCCATTATGATTGATGTTCTCCGTATTATCAAACATGGCAAGCTTTTCTTCATATGTATCTCTCATCGGAACAACCCGGTGGTACACACTTTTTGCTGAAGCATGAAAAAGCCTGACATATTTGCCGCTCATATAAAAATCATGATGGAATGGCAAGGATCGAAGATAGTTCATGGCATCCTTATCTAACTGGTCCTGATGCCATTTCACCTCTTCTATTTCAACTGGTCTCTGGATAAAGTCATCCCAATTCCCAAGCACAACGACCTCACAGCTCTCTCTAATTCGTTCAACCGATTTTTGCGAGTTTGGGCCTTTGCCAATGAGATCACCTAAACAGAATATGGTTTGGATCCCTCTGGATTTAATATTGTCCATGACTGCCTCAAGTGCAGTTACATTGCCGTGAATATCTGAAATAACCGCTATACTTCCCATCTGCCTGCCCTCCCAACTTTTAGTAATAGTTTCTCCATATTTAGTCATATCCCTTTATTTTTTCGAAAGTTGATTTTTTCTACTGTTGCATATATGTTAAAATAACAACAGGCTTTCAATGCCATTATTCTATTTATCCAAGGAGAAGGATTATGTCAAAAGTATTTGTATTCGGTCATAAAAACCCTGACACAGATTCAATCTGTTCTGCTATAGCGTACGCAGAATTAAAAACAAAATTAGGTGTAGAGGCAGAACCGATCCGCTTAGGACAAGTAAATGCTGAAACTCAATTTGCGCTTGATACTTTCAAGGTTGAGGCACCGCGTCTAGTTGAAGCCGTATCTAAGGAAGTTAGTGAAGTCATTCTTGTCGACCACAATGAATTCCAACAAAGTGCTGATGATATTCGTGATGTAAGAATTCTTGAAGTCATTGACCATCACCGCATCGCCAACTTTGAAACGAGCGACCCTCTTTATTACCGCGCAGAACCGGTCGGCTGCACTGCAACTATTTTAAAGAAACTCTATAAGGAAAACGCTGTGGAAATTAGTAAAGAAACAGCTGGATTAATGCTTTCAGCGATTATTTCTGATTCCTTATTGTTCAAATCTCCTACATGCACAGAGGAAGATGTGGCAGCAGCACGCGAGCTAGCAGAAATTGCTGGAGCCAATGCTGAGGAATATGGTTTAGCTATGCTTAAGGCAGGTGCAGACCTGAGTGATAAAACGATTGATCAATTAATCTCTCTAGATGCCAAAGAATTTCAAATGGGCAGTTACAAAACGGAAATTGCTCAAGTAAATGCTGTAGATCTAAATGACGTTCTAAGCCGCCAGGACGAGCTCGAAGCAAAGCTATCCGAAGTTGTTAAAAGCAAGGAATTAGATTTATTCCTTTTCGTTCTTACTGACATTTTAAACAATGATTCCGTTGCCATTGCTGTTGGAAACGAAACGAAAGCAGTGGAAGAGGCTTATAACGTAAAGCTTGAAAATAACCGCGCCCTATTAAAAGGCGTTGTTTCCCGTAAGAAACAGATCGTTCCAGGACTTACAAGAGCTTTAACTGAAAAATAATAATGACCACAAAAAAGGAGAAACAATTAGTTGTTCCTCCTTTTTTCTATGCTTTATAATTCCAAGTATTCCTTCGTTAAACGATCCATTAATTCCTTTACTGTCGTTTCTGTTGCAAGGCGCAATCCCTGGCCTGCCCACAAGGACATATACTCACGGTTATTTAATTTAACAGCCTGTTTTCTTATAGGACCTGTTAAATCATTCTGCAAGGGAAAAGGAAGAATGCCGGACGATTGACCTTCCATTTCCTTTATAAAGTCATTGCGAATACCCCTAGCCAGTTTCCCGGAAAAAGCCTTCGTTAACGTGGTTTTCTCCTCGGTCGAATTTAATATTGCTTCCTTATAAATAGAATGTGCTCCACTTTCTTTACATGTTAAAAAGGCAGTTCCAAGCTGGACACCCTTTGCCCCTAGAATGAAGGCTGCAGCCATTCCTCTTGCATCCATAATTCCACCGGCAGCAATGACAGGCAGTTTAACAGCATCTGCAATTTGTGGAATCAGAGCCATTGAACCAATTAACCCACTGCCTTCCTCATGAAAGGTTCCCCGGTGGCCGCCTGCCTCACTTCCCTGGGCAACAATCATATCGACACCAGATGACTCTAGCTCTAAAGCCTCATTCACATTCGTAGCTGTTCCGATTACAATGGTTCTCTGCTTCTTTAACTCCTTTATGACGCCTTCATCAGGAATGCCAAAAGTAAAGCTGCATATCGGAACCGTTGTATTTAGAACGACTTCTAATTGCTGTTTAAAAAGAGCCTGATAATCTTTTTCTATCTGGGGGCTGCCTTCTTCTATTCCCATATCTTCTTGATGTTTTTTTAAAACATTAACGGCATGAGCAAATCCTTCTTCTGTGCAAGAAACCTGATGATTTGGGACAAATAAATTTACCCCAAATGGCTTGGCTGTTAAGGCTTTAATCGACTTAATTGCCTCGTTCATTTCTTCCGGCAGCATATAACCTGCACCAAGATTGCCGAGCCCGCCGCAGTTTGATGTCTCGCTGATTAACGCTGGTGTTGTAATTCCGCCTGCCATTGGTGCCTGAAAAATTGGATAAGAGATGCCAAGCCTTTCAGTTACCTCATTTTGCATACTTTTCACGACAAGCACATCCTTTAGAATTACTTACTTTGTTCTGCCAATCGATCAATAATACTTTCTGCTACTATATGCCATAGTGAAGAGTCTTCCACATAGGAATCTTTTAACCTATTATACAATGCCATTTGCTTCTCTTTAAATTCAGGATCATCCTGAGAAGGAAGCTGACCACGCTCACGGTCCACTATTTCCTGAATCTGTTTCGCTCTAGGACCCCAAACAGCCTGCTCTTCTCCATCCTTATCGATAAAAACAAAAATTGGAATGGCTCTTGATGTCCCATTTGTTAAATATTGATCCATTAATTCAAGGTTTTGATCCCTTAAGACGAATCGGACTTCCATATCAATCTCTGCAGCAATTTTTAATAAAACTGGGTTATTTAAGAGTGCATCTCCACACCAGTCCTCCGTTAAGACAATGGCTTTTAAACCTTTTTCTTTAAAAGGAGCCAGTCTTTCTTTTTCCGTATCTGATAGTGAAAATTTCTCAAGGATAAGGGTCATTTCTTCCTGGTTAACCGTCATTCCTGTTATGTACTGATCAGCTGTTAAACCTTTTTCAAACCATTGATTTAAGCTCATTATAGCCCTCCTATTGTTTCGAAGTTATTCTTACTTATTATGACATATCCATTCCGTGAAAGTGAAATGGATAGACTTGCTTTCATTTTTTGTCGCTATATGAAAATTAACAAGTCTTTTCCTGGGAAATACACTTGAAATATGTCGACACTTTAGGATAAAAAGTCGAAAAGCTGATGGAAATAATCCACCAGCTTTTTCATCTTATCTTTTCTTTAATTCCTCTAACAATAACTTATTGACTAATGGAGGATTTGCTTGTCCTTTTGTTGCCTTCATAATTTGTCCAACAAAGAAACCAAGCGCTTTTTCTTTTCCATTTTTATAATCATCAATGATTTTCGGATTATTATCCAATACCTCAGAGATGATTTTTAGGAGTGCTCCTTCGTCAGAGATTTGAACTAATCCTTTCGCTTTCACGATTTGTTCAGCATCTCCGCCGTTTTCAATTAATTCCTTGAAAACAGTCTTCGCAATTTTTGAAGAGATTGTGCCGTTTTCAATCAGCTTGATCATACCGGCCAGCCCTTCTGGAGTTAAAGCTGTATCTGCAAGCTCTTTTTGCTCTGCCTTTAAATAAGCTGAGACATCACCCATGATCCAGTTGGATGCTTGCTTTGGATCTGCACCAGCATTTACTGTTGCCTCGAAGAAGTCAGCTGATTCCTTGATGACAGTTAATACAGCTGCATCATAGACAGGTAATCCAAGCTCTTCGATATAACGTTTTTGTCGCTGATCTGGAAGCTCAGGAATTTCAGCGCGGATCCGCTCTTTCCATTCATCATCAATATGAACATCGATTAAATCCGGATCAGGGAAATAACGATAATCGTCTGCTCCCTCTTTCACACGCATAAGGATTGTCGTATTTGTCGCTTCATCATACCTGCGCGTTTCTTGATTAATCACGCCGCCTGAACGTACTACTTCCTCTTGACGGCTTACTTCATATTCAATCCCTTTACGAATGAAGTTAAAGGA
The DNA here is from genome assembly GCF_036965225.1 of Bacillus sp. JJ1474. NCBI lineage: Bacteria > Bacillati > Bacillota > Bacilli > Caryophanales > Bacillaceae > Bacillus > Bacillus sp. JJ1474. The sequence goes on from NZ_JBALPC010000157.1 coordinate 5,339, forward strand.
GTTCAAGTTCTTTAGCTCTGTTTTCGTTCCGAATTCTTCCTGTCCAACTGGGCGGATCGAAATATTTGCATCACAACGAAGAGACCCTTCCTCCATTTTACAATCAGAAACACCTGTGTATTGAATAATGGACTTTAATTTTTCAAGATAAGCATAAGCTTCGTTCGCTGTACGAATATCTGGCTCGGAAACTATCTCGATGAGCGGAGTGCCCGCACGGTTGAAATCACATAATGAATATCCATTTCCATGAGTTAGCTTTCCGGCATCCTCTTCTAAATGAATACGAGTAATCCCGATTCTTTTCTTATAGCCATCTACTTCAATATCAATCCAGCCATGCTCTCCAATTGGCTTATCCAGTTGAGAGATTTGGTAGGCTTTCGGGTTATCCGGATAAAAATAGTTCTTCCGGTCAAATGTCGTAACTGGAGCAATTTCGCAGTTAAGAGCTAACGCCGCCTTCATCCCAAATTCAACTACTTTCTTATTTAGGACAGGCAGAACCCCTGGATACCCAAGGTCAATGACCGTTGTATTCGTATTCGGTTCAGCTCCGAAGTGATTCGGGCTAGCCGAGAAGATTTTTGAATCTGTTTTTAATTCAACGTGTACTTCAAGTCCAATAACCGTTCCAAATTCCATTACTTTCCCCCCTTACAGTGTTGGTTTTCGTTTATGATAATCTGTTGCCTGTTCGAAGGCATGTGCCACACGATATACCGTACTTTCATCAAAGTGCTTGCCAATGATTTGCAGCCCTAACGGCAGGCCGTTATCAAATCCGCACGGAATAGAAATTCCTGGTACACCTGCAAGGTTTACTGGGATTGTCAAAATATCATTTGCATACATAGTCAAAGGATCTTCGATTGACTCACCGATTTTGAATGCTGGTTTTGGTGATGTTGGTCCAACAATAACATCAAACTTGCTCAGCACATCATCGAAATCCTTCTTGATTAATGTACGTACTTTTTGTGCCTTCTTATAGTAAGCATCATAATAGCCAGAGCTTAATGCAAACGTTCCTAGCATGATGCGAAGTTTAACTTCGTCGCCAAATCCTTCTGCACGTGTCTTTTTATAAAGATCAAGCAAGTTTTCAGGATTCTCCGTTCTGTATCCATATCGAACTCCATCAAAACGAGCAAGATTCGCTGAAGCCTCAGAAGAAGATAATAGATAATAAGATGCCAATGCATATTTGGAATGCGGAAGGGAAACTTCTTCCCATGTAGCGCCAAGCTTTTCAAGTACTTTTAATGAATCTAATACAGATTGGCGCGCTGTTTCTCCTACACCTTCACCTAAATATTCCTTCGGTACGGCAATTTTTAACCCTTTAATGTCTCCAGTTAATGACTCTACAAAATTAGGAACTTCGATGTTCGCAGAAGTAGAATCCATTGGATCTAGACCGGAAATCGCCTGCATTAAATAGGCATTGTCTTCAACCGTTCTTGTGATTGGACCAACTTGGTCAAACGATGAAGCAAAGGCGACAATGCCGAAACGGGACACACGGCCATATGTCGGCTTCATCCCAACAACGCCACAAAAAGCAGCAGGCTGTCTAATGGAGCCGCCTGTATCTGTTCCTAAAGAAAACAACACTTCTCCAGAGGCAACAGCAGCAGCAGAGCCACCTGAAGATCCGCCTGGTACCACATCTAAATTCCATGGATTTCGAGTCTTCTTGAAAGCAGAATGCTCAGTAGTGGATCCCATCGCAAATTCATCCATATTTAATTTCCCAATGGTAATCGTTTCTGCTTGATGTAATTTATTCACAACTGTTGCATCATAGATTGGATCAAAGTTTTCTAACATTTTACTTGCACATGTTGTACGCAAGCCTTTTGTAACGATATTATCCTTCAAGCCAATCGGCATTCCAAATAGGAGCCCCTTTGATTCATCCGTACCTAATTTTTCATCTAGTTTACGCGCTTTTTCACGAGCATTTTCTTCATCTAATGTGATAAAGGCCTGTACCTTATCTTCGACTGCGCTTATACGCTTATATGATTCATCAACAAGATCAGTGACCGAAACTTCTTTTTTATGTAAAAGCTCGTGTAACTCTGAAACTTTATGATCAAATAAACTCATCGTATTTCCCCCCTTACTCGATAATAGACGGCACTTTCACTTGCCCGTCCTGATGATCTGGTGCATTTTTTAGAACCTCTGATTGCGGTAAGCCTTCTTGAGGGACATCCTCTCTCATCACATTTTTCATATCTAAAACATGAGAAGTCGGTTCCACATTGTCTGTATCCAATTCATTTAGCTGTTCAGCAAAGGTAATCATTGAACCCAGCTGTTTCGAGAACATCTCAGCTTCTTCTTCTGTTATGGCCAATCTTGCTAAGTTTGCCACACGTTTTACTTGTTCGGTTGAAATTTTAGACATTTATCGACACCTCCAAAAGTGTAATTCCATAGACACAATAATATAGATAATATCAAACTTTCACACGTTAAAGCAATTTTTTTATAGCGTATATTTGACATGTACCTATGCCATTTTATCATGAGTTCTGACAATTCGCATTGGTCAAAAAAAGAAATGCCCGTCATGGAGGGATGACGGACTTTTTTAGCGGGACGGGAACATGAAATGTCCGTCCAAGGGGAGTGGACGGACTTTTTTAGCGGGGTGGGAACGGGAATTGTCCGTCCAAGGCGCGTGGACGGACTTTTTGGGCGGAATGCGAACGGGAAATGTCCGTCCAAGGGACGTGGATGGACTTTTTGAGTGGGATGCGAATGTAAAAAGTCCGTCCAAGGGGCCTGGACGGACTTTTGGAGTGGGATGCGAACATGAAATGTCCGCCAGTAGGCTAGTGACGGACTTTTCATTAGGTTTTCCACTTTTTATCTAACTCCTTGAAAATAACGAAAAGAATCCCTTTTTCTTTTTAGGAGCTTTTTTGGTCGGCACTTCTTTTTTTACATATATCTCCTCTTTATCAATCGCATAGTCATGAGCAAGAGCTAAGCCAATTTCTGAATTATAATCCTTATTAGTCACCATTGTGTATTCTACCCTATATTTTGTAGCTAGTTTGGTATATTTTGAAAGTTCTTCGTAATTCATATTTCCATTTAAGTAAAGATGAGCTTTCCCATTATCCTTTAGCGCCTTTTCAACTTGAGGATAGATGCCGTCTTCTCTAATTTGTGATTGTGTAAGGGCAATCACGATTCGTTCTCGCAAAGTTCCAAGGAATTTCCTTCGTTCATCAGGCTTTGTTTGCTTCTGGCCATGGATTCCCTGGAGGATATAATCATCGATATTATTAGACAAAGTAATACCTCCTGTTGTTTTTTTCTCAACAGCCACCAATAAGTTAATTGTATATAGATTTTAAAAGAAGGGCTATTAATATGTATGTTTTATTGTATCAAGAGGTGTCATCTTTGAAAAATCATACGACAAAAAAATCCCCCCTTCACAAAGAAGAGAGGATAAAATGGGAGAAAAATTGGTCAAAAATCACGATAGAATGATTGATAAACGAAAATTAATTAGATAAACATACTGCAGTCATACAAAATCATCATACTTCCTGTTTTGCTGATGTAAACTGCTCCTCTTCCGTTGAACCCTTTAAGGCGGTTGTGGAAGAGGTTCCACCTGTAATCGTCATTGATACTTTATCGAAATATCCGGTCCCCACCTCCCTTTGATGTCTAGTAGCTGTATAGCCCTGCACCTCGCTTGCAAATTCAGCCTCCTGTAATTCTGAATAAGCAGCCATGCCACGGTCTCTGTAGCCACGAGCCAATTCAAACATGCTGTGGTTTAAGGCATGGAAGCCAGCAAGGGTAACGAATTGGAATTTGTAGCCCATTTTTCCAAGCTCAATTTGGAACTTCGCAATCGTTTCATCATCAAGCTTGCTCTTCCAGTTGAATGATGGAGAACAGTTATAGGCAAGCATTTTGCCAGGAAACTTTTCATGAATGGCTTCAGCAAAGCGCCTTGCCTCATCCAGATTAGGCTCCGCCGTTTCGCACCAGACAAGGTCCGCATATGGGGCATAGGCTAATCCTCTTGCAATAGCTTGGTCAAGACCTGCTTTAGTCCGGAAAAACCCTTCAGGTGTTCGATCTCCCGTAATGAAAGGTGCATCATATGAATCTACATCACTAGTAATTAAATCCGCCGCATTCGCGTCTGTTCTAGCAACTACTAGAGTCGGCACACCCATTACATCTGCTGCTAACCTAGCAGCAATTAGGTTTTTAACGGCTGTCTGTGTCGGTAATAAAACCTTTCCTCCAAGATGTCCGCATTTTTTCTCGGAAGAGAGCTGATCCTCAAAATGGACGCCTGCTGCTCCGGCTTCAATCATCCCTTTCATTAATTCGAACACATTCAGCTGGCCGCCAAACCCAGCCTCCGCATCAGCCACAATCGGAGCGAACCAGTCAATGGATGAATCCCCTTCCATATGATGAATTTGATCTGCACGCTGCAGGGCCTGATTAATTCTCTTGACTACGCTTGGAACACTGTTAGCTGGATACAGGCTTTGATCAGGATACATATGACCGGAAAGATTGGCATCTGCCGCTACTTGCCAGCCGCTTAAATAGATTGCCTTCAATCCTGCTTTTACCTGCTGAACAGCCTGATTTCCTGTCAATGCTCCTAACGCATGAACAAAATCCTCTTCATTCACAAGCTTCCAAAGCTTTTCAGCTCCCCTACGTGCCAGTGTATATTCAATATCGATGGAGCCCCTTAATTGAATGACCTCTTCTGCAGAATATGGTCTTTCAATCCCTTTCCAGCGTGCATCCATCTCCCAGCTTTCCTGCAATTGCTTCACTCTTGAATCATTCATTTGTGTTACTCCTCCTTTAAAATGTTTTGATGAAATCCAATGTTGTTATACTACAATTCATATTATACATTTTGTATTATATAACAGATAATTCTGAAAGGGAACCCCATTTTATAAATATTTCGAAAATTCTAATCGATCATTCATAGAATTCAACTATTTTCCGCTCACCGCTTTTTTATTCTTAAACAGGGAATGGGACGGCGTTTCTTTTACCGATGACCACCTTTTTGACCTTGAACGGGGAATGAGACGGCGATTCTTTTACCGACAACTACCTTTTTAACCTTGAACGGGCAATAAGACAGCGTTTCTTTTACCGGCAACTGCCTTTTAGAACTTGAATGGGGAATGAAATTATATTTTCCCCTTAAAATCTTCTACGCTGAATATTTCTTAACGAAAAAAAAGAGTGATCTGTCCAATGACAAATCACTCTTTTTGAAATTAAAACATTTCTGAAGTTGTTTTTGCTTGCATGTGAAGAAGCAGATAATCAGGTCCGCCTGCTTTAGAGTCAGTTCCTGACATGTTGAATCCGCCGAATGGCTGGTAGCCTACAATGGCACCTGTACAGCCGCGGTTAAAGTATAAGTTTCCAACATGGAAATCTTCACGTGCTTTTTCTTGGTTCATGCGGTTGTTGGTAATAACTGCACCCGTTAAACCGTATTCTGTGTTGTTAGCAATGTCAATCGCTTCATCGAAATCTTTAGCTTTTGTAAAGCCTACAACTGGTCCAAAGATTTCTTCCTTCATGATGCGAGATTCTGGTGAAAGGTCAGCGAATACAGTTGGTTTGATGAAGTAGCCTTTGGAATCGTCCCCTTCGCCGCCTGTCATTAGCTTACCTTCTTGCTTTCCAATTTCAATATAGCTCATGATTTTATTGTAAGCACTTTGGTCAATAACTGTTGCCATGTAATTATTTTGATCTACTGGATCACCTTGTGTTAGTTGATTTGTTAATTCAACAACACGGTTTAATACTTGATCATAAACATCTTCAACAACTACTGCACGTGAACATGCAGAACATTTTTGTCCGGAGAATCCGAAAGCAGAAGCAACAATAGAAGTCGCAGCTAGTTCAAGATCTGCTTCTTTATCGACAACAATCGTGTCTTTTCCGCCCATTTCTGCGATTAAACGCTTCATCCAAATTTGACCTTCATTCAGCTTAGATGAACGTTCGAAAATACGCAGACCAACGTCACGAGAACCTGTGAAGCTGATGAAACGAGTGTCTTTATGGTCAACTAAGTAGTCGCCCACTTCTGCACCGCTTCCTGGAACGAAGTTAAGAACACCTGCTGGAAGTCCTGCTTCTTCCATGACTTCAACGAATTTCGCTGCAACAATTGGCGTTGTTGAAGCTGGTTTTAATAACACAGTGTTTCCTGTTACGATTGCAGCAACTGTCGTACCAGCCATAATCGCTAACGGGAAGTTCCAAGGAGAGATAATGATTCCAACTCCTAATGGAATGTAGTCATAACGGTTATATTCGTTTGGACGGCTGTTTACTGGAACACCATCTTTAATACGCAGCATTTGACGTGCGTAATATTCTAAGAAATCAATTGCTTCTGCAGTATCTGCATCTGCCTCATTCCATGGCTTTCCTGCTTCTTTTGTTAAAAGAGCAGAGAATTCATGCTTGCGGCGGCGGATAATCGCTGCTGCTTTGAAAAGAACGTCTGCACGAATTTCCGGCTTAACCTTTTTCCATGTTTTGAACGCTTCAACAGCAGCCTGCATGGCTTTTTCGGCTAATTCTTGGCTTGCTTTAGACACACGGCCAATTACTTCTTCCTTATTAGCAGGATTGTATGAAGTAATTTTATCTTCAGTCGTAATGCGTTCTCCGCCAATAACTAAATCGTAGTCTTTTCCTAAATAGCCTTCAACCGTTTTTAAACCTGTTAAATAAGCTTCACGGTTTTCTTCTACTTTAAAATTTGTGAATGGTTCATGTTTGTAAGGTTGTACCATTTTCTTCGCCTCCACATTTCTACTAAAAATGACAAATGAACACGTAATAAACGAATCGCCAATTTTTTGTGCTCACTGTTATCTTTGTATAGCTTTTGCATCCAATTCCCATTTTAACATGTTTTGATTTAACCGTTCAAACAACACGGTCTAATTTTTGGAAAGTTAAAAAACAGACTTCTCCTCATCCTCGTATATTTTTCACGAATAATGAATTTTGACTCTTCCATTCCATCTCAAAACATACTAATTGTAAATGTGAACGAATGGTTCATTTTGGTCAGCTTTGCGGACAATCAAGGCTTCCGGACCATAAACGGATGAAACATTAACCTCTATGGAGATATATTCCGGAAAATGTTTCATCACAAGACTTGCAACATATTGAGTAAATCCAATCCCTTCAGCCTTTCCATAAAACTGTATTGGAATATTAATGGATAGCTCTTGCATCTGTCCCTGAACATAATACGCTTTACCAATTACCCCATTAAAATTAGGAAAATAGGATTCGACATCTTGTTTAAAGTTCAAAAAGGATGTTAAATCATCGCGATGATTTTCAGTCGCAGCTGTTGATGGAAATTGGACATACTTTTCATCAATCTTTTCCCATCCTCCTAGTTTAGAGCTGCCCTTTGGGGCATTCGCATAAGCGAAGAAATTCCCAGGAACGACGGATGTTTTACTTTGCTGTTCAAATAAGGCAATGGTAATCGGAACATCCTTGAGTTGATCCATTTGCCGCAATCTGCTCAATACCTCATCCGCGAGCTTCTTTCCCTCTTTTTCAAGTTCGGCATGACTAATTTTTGTTTCATATGTCGGCCCATATTGGATCTTTTGGTAATAGTAAATGGAATTGAGAGCTAGCCCGACGACGACTCCTCCCAATTTATACTTTCCCTCGTCATTTTTAATTAGATAATTATGTTCTAAAATATGGGCCAGGTATTCCGGGGTCTCTTCTTTTCCATTATCAAGAGGGTTAAGTCCAATGTTGTCCTCTTCCTTTAATTTATTCTCTTCTAATTGGTCAGAAGTGAATTTTCGGTTTAGCCAGAGGCCAACTGTCTTTCTTTTTAAATGCTGTCCTTCTTGAAACATATATTTATCCGGGTCAAAATTGTTTTGTGCAACCCGCATCAGGCCCGTTTCAAACTCTGTAATATCATATTTTGAATTAATATTACCTACGACGAGTCCTCTTGATTCACTCGGTTCAAAAGGCAAAATCGTACGGTAGTACTGATCCGAAATCCTATAGCTTGGAATTATTGCTTTCTCTTTAGCATCCTCTTTTTCATGGACCACTTCATCCTGTCCATTGAACTTTGGCGCACACCCGGCAAGAAGAAGGCTTAAAGAAAGAGCAAGCAATATTATTTTTTTCACGGAATTCCCACTCTCTCCTTTTGTCTTTAGAAAATCTAATCCTTTAATTCCTCCACAAGTCTCTCTTCATCCCAAATATCGATTCCTAATTCCTGTGCTTTCGTCAGCTTTGAACCTGCATCCTCACCTGCGATCACAATATCTGTTTTCTTACTTACACTTCCAGATACTTTACCACCTAATGCCTCAATCTGATCCTTTGCTTCATTTCTAGACAGCCTTTCAAGCTTTCCTGTTAACACAATTGTTTTTCCAGCAAAAATCGACTCTGAATTTTCAGCAGTTACGAGCTTAGGACCTTTATATTCCATATTCACGTCAGCTTCTCTGAGCTCTTGAAGAAGTTCTTTAACCTCCTCTTGTTCAAAAAAGGCAACAATGGAATCAGCCATTTTCTCACCGATTTCATTTATGGCAAGAAAATCATCGCGAGTAGCTGCTTCAAGACCTTCCATGGATCCAAATTGCTGGGCAATGGTTTTGGCTGCTTTTTCCCCAACATGACGGATACCTAATCCAAAAATAAGTTTTTCTAGTGAATTTTGCTTAGAGGCTTCGATCGCAGCCAGTAAATTTTGAACTGACTTTTCTCCCATTCGCTCAAGCTGAATAAGCTGTTCATACTTCAGCTTATACAAATCTGCTACATCATGGATCAGATTTTCCGCAAATAATTGGCTAATCACCTTTTCTCCTAATCCATCAATATTCATCGCATTTCGGGAAACAAAATGAATGAGACCTTCACGGATTTGTGCTGGACACTTTGGATTAATGCAGCGTAAGGCAACCTCTCCGTCTAGGCGAATAAGCTCACTTTCACATTCTGGGCAATGAGTCGGCATGTGAAATTCTTCTTCTTCCCCTGTTCTTCGGTCAGCTAATACATTTACCACCTCAGGAATAATGTCACCTGCTTTTTTCACAACGACTTGATCCCCAATTCGGATATCCTTTTCTCGAATTAAATCCTCATTGTGAAGAGAAGCACGCTGAACCGTAGATCCAGCCACACGGACTGGCTCCAAGATCGCTGTTGGTGTCACGACACCTGTTCTTCCTACGCTTAATTCAATAGCCTTTAAGGTTGTAATAACCTCTTCAGCTGGAAACTTATAGGCAATGGCCCAGCGTGGACTCTTTGCTGTTGTTCCAAGATCCTGCTGCTGTTCAAACGAATCCACCTTGATTACAATTCCATCGATTTCATACGCGAGCTGAGGACGTTCTTTCGTCCATTTTTCTACATATTCAATGACCTCATGGATGTCCGCACACTTTTTTCGCTGCTTATTCGTCTTAAATCCAAGCGAATCTAAAAAGTCCAATGCCTCACTATGTGAATCGATAGCTGTTTCACCTGTATCTGTTACACTATATAGGAAAACATCAAGATTTCTTGAAGCCGCAATTCGCGGATCTAGCTGGCGCAGTGAACCCGCTCCCGCATTTCGTGGGTTGGCAAAAAGCTCTTCACCCTTCTCCGCTCTTAGATGATTCAACGCCTCAAAGGAACGCTTTGGCATGAACGCCTCGCCGCGGGCTTCCAGTGAAACCTCCTTATTTAAGCGAAGCGGAATGGAACGAATCGTTCGCAGGTTAGCTGTAATATTCTCTCCAGTGGATCCATCCCCTCTCGTTGCACCGAGAACAAATAATCCATCTTCATAGCGAAGAGATACAGCTAATCCATCAATTTTCAACTCGCATACATAGGAAAAATCATCCCCAACAACCTGGCGGATACGTCGGTCAAAATCCATTAAGTCTTGCTCGCTAAAAGCATTGCTAAGACTTAACATTTGGGACTGGTGCTGTACTTTTTCGAACATATCCAGAACCTCTCCGCCAACCCGTTGCGTAGGTGAATCAGATGATTTTAGTTCCGGAAATCCTTCCTCTATTTCAACTAACTCTCTCATAAGCCTATCGTATTCCGCATCCGGAACAGATGGCTGATCAAGAACATGATACTCATAATTATATTGATTTAATAAATTTTTCAATTCATTTACTTTATTTTCAGCCATTTGAAGATCCATAGATTCAACCCCTTTCATAGAAAAAGCTCGGAACTCCTATCCCTTAGTTATCGGCGCAAACTTAGCCAATAATCGTTTGATCCCGATTGGTTTTGGGAAAGCAATATCCAATTCAATGCCTTCTCCTTCACCCTTCACACTAACAACGGTACCCGTACCCCATTTGCCATGCACCGCTTTGTCGCCAACCTTCCAGCCTAATTCACCTCCGCCTGTTGCATTCATGGCTGGACGAATCACTGGCCTTCTAGGCGTTGGTCTTCCCTCTGATGAAGACCCTAGCGCTGTTCCTCCGAAAGGCGAAGCCGATCTTTTTGCTGGCTGGATTCCATCGAGCAAGTCTTCAGGTATTTCTTTTATAAAGCGCGAAGGAGGATTCATATTCGTACGACCGAACAATGTTCTCAATTGAGCATTAGTTATAAACAGCTCTTCCTCTGCTCTCGTTATTCCTACATATGCGAGTCTGCGTTCTTCCTCCATTTCTGCCTCTTCCATTAATGATCGGCTGTGAGGGAAAACCCCTTCCTCCAGACCAATTAAAAAGACAGTTGGGAATTCAAGACCTTTTGCCGAGTGAAGGGTCATTAAGACAACAGCATCGGCTTTTTCCCCATCATCATCTAGCTTATCAATATCAGCGACTAACGCTAAATCCGTTAGAAAGGCTACTAAGCTTTTGTCATCACTAGCCTCTTCAAAGCTTTTCGTTACGGATAGAAATTCATCCAGGTTTTCGAGACGGCTTTGAGCTTCAATTGATTTTTCCGCAATCAGCATCTCTCGATATCCTGATTTCTCTAGTAATTCTTCCACTAATTCCGTAACAGACAGGTACTCCTGCATTTGCGTATAGTTATTTATTAAATCCCTAAATTCTCCTGCAGCTTTCGTAATCTTCGGGCTTAAACCGATTAGTTCAACAGATTGCAAGGCTTCAAACATCGTCATATCGTGCAGCGATGCAAAGTTAGCAATCTTATCAATCGTTCCTGAACCTATTCCGCGTTTTGGGACATTAATAATTCTTTGTAGGCTTATATCATCACTTGGATTTGCAATCAGTCTTAAATAAGCGAGAATATCTTTAATTTCCTTACGGTCGTAGAACTTAATTCCGCCGACGATGGAGTATTCGATGTTTGATTTTAAAAGAACTTCCTCCATGACACGGGATTGGGCATTCGTGCGATAAAGAATCGCAATATCCGATAAATTCCGCTTTCCGTCTTTCGTAAACTCTTTTATTTTGCCGACAACAAATTGAGCCTCCCCTTGCTCACTATCTGCCCGGTAGTAGAAAATCTTATTTCCTTCGGGGTTTTCTGTCCAAAGATTTTTCGCCTTTCGATTCATATTTCTAGAGATCACTTGATTGGCTGCAAGAAGAATTCTTTTCGTGGACCGGTAATTTTGCTCAAGCAGAATCACTTTAGCATTAGAATAATCTTTTTCAAAGGAAAGGATATTGGCAATATCAGCCCCGCGCCAGCGGTAAATAGACTGATCCGAGTCGCCTACAACACATAGATTTCTAAATCTTGCTGCTAAAAGCTTTACGAGCATATATTGTGCTCGGTTTGTATCCTGATACTCATCGACATGTATGTACTGGAATTTTCTCTGATAGTATTCGAGAACATCCGGTACACGCTGGAAAAGCTGAATGGTTATCATAATAAGATCATCGAAATCCAGTGCTTGGTTTCTTCTGAGTCTCTTTTGATATTCTGTATAAACATCACTTACAACCTGCTGATAATAGTCGCCTGTTGTTTTCGAATATTCCTCAGGTGTTGTCAGTTCATTCTTAGCCGAGCTAATGGAACCAAGGATGGCACGTGGATCAAATTTTTTCGGGTCTAAGTTTTTATCCTTTAAAATCCCTTTAATAACCGACTGCTGATCTGTTGTATCTAAAATGGTAAAATTACGATTAAAGCCAATGCGGTCAATATCTCTCCTTAAAATCCTTACACACATCGAGTGAAAGGTCGAGATCCAAATCTCATCAGCCGCTCCGCCCATCATTCTCTGAATCCTTTCGCGCATCTCTCGCGCGGCTTTATTCGTGAAGGTAATAGCCAAAATATTATATGGATTGACCCCTTTTTCTACCATTAAATAACCAATTCGGTGTGTTAATACTCTTGTCTTGCCACTGCCGGCACCAGCCATTATTAATAGAGGTCCATCTGTTGTCTTTACTGCATTCTGCTGCTCAGGGTTTAATCCCTTTAAAAGCTTATCTGTTAAAAAATTCATTCCTTCAATCACCGCCAAACATATGTTCTATTGCTAATATTAACTCTTTTCCTCATGCCATTCAACTGTTATCGCAGATTAACGGGCTGTAAGAACCCCCACTGATTGAAGTTTCACTTTAACGTACAGCTTTAACCGTTTCTAAAGCGGCATGTATATCTTTATAAATAACATTTCCAACTACGATTACATTGGCTGAGGCTGCCATTTCACGAGCCTGTTCCGCTGTTTCTATGCCGCCGCCATAAAATAAGGTTGTATTCTCAAGCGTTTTCCTAACCTCTGATAGTAACTTGGCATCTCCGTATGTTCCGCTATATTCTAAGTAAAAAATAGGGAGATGGAACATTTTTTCTGCCATCATGGCATAAGCCCTGACATCATCAATGGTTAAATCGGTATTTGCATTTGTCAGCTTAGCAGCTTTGCATTCCTCATTGAGAATACAATAACCTTGCACGGCTATTTCATCCCAGTTCATGATATCTCCATACTCTTTCACAGCTTCATGGTGCAGTCCTGAAATCCACTTTGTCTCCCTGCTGTTCAAAACCGTTGGAATAAAATATAAATCAAATCCAGGTGTAATCGCTTCGATAGAGGATACTTCCAGCACACATGGGACCGTATATCGGCGGATACGAGCCATTAGATCCAATACCTTGTCTAATGTGATTCCATCCGTTCCACCCACAATCAGTGCATCGGTTCCTGACTCGCAAATCTTTTCTAAATCCTCATCAGAAATATTTTTATCTGGATCGAGCTTAAACACATGGCGCCACTCGCGAACATCATACATCCATACTTCCCCCATTCTATCATTCCATTTCAACATTATATCATTTGTGAAATGAATCAAAAAGTAAAGCGCGGAACAACCAAAATCCAAAAATGTAGATATTTTCAAATGCCCTTCTCAATAATTATAAAAAACAAAAAAGCTAAAGGACACTAAAGGGCGGGAACCATCAAAGTGTGTCCTTTAACTTGGTTTTAAAGGACACTAAAGGGAGGAAACCATCAATGTATGTCCTTTAACTTAGTTTTAAAGGACACATAGGGAGGAAACCATCAAAGTGTGTCCTTTAACTTAGTTTTAAAGGACACATAGGGAGGAAACCATCAATGTGTGTCCTTTAACTTAGTTTTAAAGGACACATAGGGAGGAAACCATCAATGTATGTCCTTTAACTTAGTTTTAAAGGACACAAAGAGAGGAAACCATCAAAGTGTGTCCTTTAACTTAGCGGGAACTGCCAAATACCAAATAATATCCTAAACCCCAAAAAGCCGCAGAAGTTAACCCCTGCGGCCTTTCCATAAAGATATAATCATTCATTCACAGATTCGTTTTCTTTAATTCGCTCTAAAGCCATTTCGTATGCATCATTTCCATAGTTGAGACAGCGTTTAACACGAGAAATGGTTGCGGTACTGGCGCCTGTTTCGGTCTCGATCTTATGATATGTTTTTCCTTCTGTAAGCATTCGAGCAACTTCAAGACGCTGGGCTAAAGATTGAATCTCATTGACTGTGCATAAATCATCAAAAAAACGATAGCATTCTTCTAAATCCTTTAAAGATAAAATCGATTTAAATAACTGATCCAGCTCTTTTCCTCTTAATTTATCAATTTGCATATGCTCATACCCCTTTAAATATATAATCTATTCCTTTACATCAAAAGAAACTGTTTGCTCCAAGCCTGGGTTTGATGGAATAACATTAATCCAAGTTTTCCCTGGTACAAGTCCAACCATTTGTCCATTCAGCACTGGCAGGATTTTCCCCTCAATGCTTTGCCACTCAACCTCTTTCCATTGTCCTTTCTGCAGCAAGTACCCTCTTCCTCCAGAAATAAGGTTGATGGATCTGCGCCCTGCAGAATCAATGACTTTATGCTCTGTTTCTACGATGAAAATATTATCTAAAAGCACCGGCTTGCCCGTTTGTTGATCTGCGGTTAATTCACCATTAGAATACCGCTTATACTTTTCAAGAGTTTCATCATATTCATAGATTGAATTAAAGAGCTTGCTGTTAAAATAAGAAACCATTGCTGATTTGGCTTCTTCCCCGTTTAAAGCTTCTATCTCTTGTTTATCAAGAAAAGTAAGCGCTGCAGGAGCTTTATCCATGTCATAATTTCTTAATTCAGCACCCTTTAAGAAATTCTCAAAGGAAGAATAAGAGTTGTGCGGAGCTTTTCGGTCAGTGGAACGATAGAAAAGCGTCCCATCATAGTTCATTCCGTTTAAGTTATCGACATACCCTCTATCCATCATCACTTTCGCGTCTGGACTATATCCATGAGCGATATACAAACTATCATAGCCTTTTGCCAATTCAATATAATAATCTCTCGCACTTCTTATTGGTCCAATTTTCTCTGGTTTTTCGCTTTGAAAAATAGCAAGAAATCTCGTAACATCGCCTTCTGCAAGCAGCTCATAGACAATGTCTGCCTGACCAAGACCTGATTGAGGACGAGCTTGAGGGTGGTTATTGATCATGACCGCTACTGCTCTTGTTTCCACCTGATCCTCAGTACCAACACCTGTTAATGGAAATTGGTAAGGCAAATCCTCCTCTTCGGATACTTGCTCCTCTGCCGTTTCTTCACGATTATTTTCTTCGTTCTTTACGGTCGTTTTATCATTTTTACTGCATCCTGAAACTAGCAGCATGACCGCTGCAAAAGCAGCTATCCATTGTTTTAACATTAAGACACCCCTGTGAGATTGTGAAGTTTCCTGCCGCGATCACTTTTTAGAAAGTGAGTAAGGATATTTCAATAAACTTTGGTATGCTGGTTCTGTATAGTCTAGATGCAGATTTCCTTTTATTCCACTGTTACATTTTAACGCATTATCGTTGGAAAGAGTACTGTTTTGTTCATAACATCATATATTCCTTGCTGTGTGACCCTAATATATGGCAAATGGGTTGAAGAAAAGAAAAGAAGTGAATAAATAGGATCGTCGTGCTTATAGCCCCTTTCACTTAAATAGCTGCGAAGCTCTTTTTCTTTTTCAATTATACTTTCAACACTTTCGCTGGACATCACGCCCATAATATTGAGCGGAATTTCCTGAACAATTCGGCCCTGTTCCGAAACAGTAATACCTCCGCCAATCTCTTTCATTCGATTAAAGGCGTTCATCATATCCTGCTTGCTTTTTCCAATCAGGATAAAATCTCCTGTATTAGAAAAAGAACTGGCAAACCCGTCTAAATGAGTTGCAAAGCCTTTAAGCAGTGTGTTAATTCTCCATTTCCCATGTTTATCAACTAGCATGAAAAAACATTCATCATGGTCAGTAGATAACTGATCAGCCGAAACATCGATAGAGATGGAATATGGCTTCATAATGACTGTGTTCACCATATTGATCCCAAACGGCATGGAATATTGTAAATCATCCGACTCAAGATTCCAATCTATTTGTAAAGGTTTATAGCCTTTATCTTTCCAATCTATAGACGCGTATGCATCCAACGGTTCTCCCTTCTTTTTGACCCACTTTCCTTTTGCTAAAACGGAAACAGGTGTAGGGTTTGTCTCATCTGTAAGAAAATTAATATTGGCGATTCTTCCCGTTGCGATGTTCCCATGCAAATGTTCAATATTATAGTGCCGTGCAATATTTATCGTTCCCATATTATAGGCGTCCATGATCGGGACTCCCTTTTCAATGGCTATTCGAATCATCTGATCAATGATGCCCTGTTCATAAAAAGAAGGAGAGGATCCATCAGTCGTAAATATCATTTGGTCGTAATGATTGATGCCTAGTTCATGTATTTCATCCAACAATACAGGTAAATCCGGACGGATCGATGAATATCTGAGAGAAACTGTATAGCCTTGCATTAAACGATTATAAACATCTTTTCCTGTCATCGCTTCATGGTCACAATCGGCTCCTAGCAGCATAAGCTTTGCCAACGTCTTCTCTGATGCCCCAGGGAAGTGTCCCTCAATTTTCTTTCCTTTCTTCTTCGTTTCCTGTATCCAATGCAGAATTAAATCATCGCCGTCTAATAATTTCGGCCAGCCTGTTAATTCCCCGCCTTGTAAAACGGCATCATGGTCAAGCCATGATTTTATATTACTATGAGAGAATATCGTTTCTTCATTTTGTATTTCTGTTTGTGCATCAAATCTGCACCACCAATACATCGATGTCGGCAAATGATTCATATCCTCAATAAAGGAAAACGCCGTCTTTATATCTAATTGCAAAGCGAGAACCATATTGTCATTAATCAAGGTTGTTGTCCCGAATTGAGATGCATAGCTGGCAAATAAATGGGGATTATATAATTGAAACGGATGGGAATGGGGTTCAATGTAACCCGGAACAAGTATTAAACCTTCACAATCCATGACTTCACATTTGTCTAATTTTTCGGGAAGCCTTTCTCCCACATAGACAATGCGATCATTATAAATCCAAATGTTTGCCGTCATCCATTTACGAAATGCCTGATTGAGGTACCGTGCATTTTTAAGTAATATGGTCGGCGACAATTTTCCATCTAATACTGAAACATGGTCACGCAAGTGCTTGTTTTTCCAACGGAATCTCTGTTCCAGCACTTTAAACCCTCCCCCTGTTTTTCTATATGTTAAAAATCCCTAGTTTCAATAAGGATAATATTTCTCTGATTTCTTATTGGTAAAAAAAGCAAAAGAAAGCCCTTTCATTCCTATATCTTATCATATTTCGCAATTTAACGCACTAAAGAAATAGGTGGTTTTAAAAAAATATTAAAGAAGGTGAAGGTCCATTGAACATCAAACCTAATATCGGGATTGTTAATGCGTTAATCCGCATTACGATAGGACTTTCTGTATTGTCCTGTGCTTCCGCAAAACTCGTAAAAAGACCTTGGCGCCAATCTAATTTTATTTGGGTTGTGCTCGGAGCTATGAAGGTAGCGGAAGGAATTGTAAGGTATTGTCCAGTTACAGACCTTTATCGATGCGGACAGGAACGAATGAACGGGAATCAAGACGAAAACGGTGCTTTAAGTGAAATGGTTCCACATAACCCAACATAAAAAAAAGATGTAACATGATTTTGACTTGTTTGTTTCCACTTTTTCATGAGATTTTTAAATTTCGGGAAACTATACGCTCTTTGTTTCCGCTTAATATCAAACCAATCATTAAAGCCCCCTACATGAGGGGGCTAAAACAAGAAGGTGTGTCCATTATGTTCCTTGAATATTTAACAGATATGTCCTTTGTCCTAATCATATTAGTAGGAAGCATCATTGCTTTACTCTTTGCATTTATGCGAAAGTCTAGGAAAAGACGTGCTCGATAGCTTTATATCCGATATCCTTACGATAAAAGATGCCGCTGCAGTTTACCTTTTCTAATTCCAAATAAACTTTGTCCTGTGCTTCTTTTAATGTGTTTGCTTTCGCAGCTGCTAGGAAAACCCTGCCGCCGTTTGTTATGAATGCACCTGATTCATTCTTTTCAGTGCCCGCATGGAAAACTAGCACATCGTTGCTAATATTTTGCAAGCCTGATAAAATGGCACCCTTCTCATATTCCTCTGGGTATCCAACAGAAGCAGCGACAACTCCTAGCATGGCTTGTTCGTCCCAAACAATAGCAGGTGCTTCTCCATTCATAACGGCCAGCATCACTTCAGCTAAGTCAGATTTCATTCTTGGCAGAACAACCTGTGTTTCCGGATCGCCAAAGCGGGCATTAAATTCAATCACTTTAGGGCCAGCTTCAGTAATGATGAGACCCGCGTATAGAACGCCGCAAAAATGCCGGCCTTCTTGAACAAGTGCTTTTGCTGTTGGCTTTAATATTGTTTCGATTGCAGTTTGTACGGTATCTTCACTAATATGAGGCACAGGGGAATAAGCACCCATTCCACCTGTATTCGGACCCTTGTCTCCGTCAAAGGCACGTTTATGATCTTGGGCAATCTCAAGAGGGATCACTGTTTCTCCATTTACGAAAGCCATTAGTGAAATTTCCTCTCCAGTCAAAAACTCCTCCAGGACAACAGTAGACGAAGCATCACCAAATCTTTCATTTAAAAGCATTTCTTCTAAACTTTGTCTCGCCTCATCCATTGTAAGCGCAACGGTCACACCTTTACCTGCTGCTAAACCGTCTGCTTTTATGACAATGGGAGCACCCTTTTCTTCTAGATAAGCTTTTGCATCCTTATAAGTGGAGAATACCGCATAATCGGCAGTAGGAATGTTGTATTTCTTCATCAAATCCTTGGCAAATGACTTGCTGCCCTCTATGATTGCCGCTTCCTTTTTAGGGCCAAATACCTTTAAGCCTTCCTCCTGGAAACGATCTGATATCCCTTCAAGCAGGGGAACTTCCGGTCCAATCACGGTAAGTCCAATTTCATGTTCTTTCGCAAATTGTACGAGTTGATCTTGTGCGTTTTCTGTAAGGGCTACAAGCTCAGCAACGTCCTCCATGCCTGGATTTCCCGGCGCAACAAATACTTTCTCTACTGACGGACTTTCAGAAAGCTTTCTGCAAATAGCGTGCTCACGGCCGCCTCTTCCAATTACTAGTACCTTCATTATAAACATCCCCCACTTTTAATGTTTAAAGTGTCTAATCCCCGTGAATACCATCGCGATTCCGTACTCATCCGCTTTTTTGATTGAATCCTCATCACGGACAGATCCGCCTGGCTGGATAATAGCTGTAATGCCAGCTTTTGCAGCCGCTTCAACTGTATCATCCATCGGGAAGAATGCATCAGATGCCATAGCTGCTCCATTTGCTTTTTCCCCTGCTTGTTCTAAGGCAATTTTCGCTGCACCTACACGATTCATTTGACCTGCGCCAATTCCAAGAGTCATTTCTGCGTTATTCACAACAATGGCATTGGATTTCACATGTTTAACGACCTTCCATCCAAGCTTCAGTGCTTTCCATTCTTCCTCTGAAGGCTGTCTTTTCGTTGGAATCGTGATTTCTGCGTGATCTAATGTGTACTGGTCAAAATCCTGGATTAATAATCCACCTTCAATAGAGGTTAACTTTACTTCTTCTTTATTCTGTTTTGAGAATGGAACCGTTAAAAGACGTAGATTCTTTTTCCCTGTTAAAATCTCTAAAGCCTCTTTTGAAAAAGAAGGAGCAATAATGATTTCTAGAAAAATATCAAATAATTTTTGTGCTGTTTCTTTGTCCACTTCCCTATTGAAGGCAATAATTCCGCCAAAAATGGAAACAGGATCAGCAGCAAATGCTTTTGTAAAAGCATCGTAAACCGTTTCTCCATTTCCAACCCCACAAGGATTCATATGCTTGACAGCGACTGCCGCTGGCTCTGTAAATTCCTTTACAATTTGAAGGGCTGCATCCGCATCATTTATGTTATTATAGGATAATTCTTTTCCATGTAATTGCTCAGCATTCGCAATCGAAAACTCTGAGCCTAACGGCTTCCGGTAAAAAGATGCCTTCTGATGTGGATTTTCTCCATATCGCAATGATTGTTTTAATTCATAGGTAACTGTTAATTTTTCAGGCACTTCCACATTAGCAAGCTTCGTCATATATTCTGCAATCATCGCGTCATAAGCTGCAGTATGACGGAATACCTTTGCAGCTAACTTACGGCGAGTTTCCTTTTCTACCTCACCGTTTTGCTTTAATTGGCTTAAAACTGTCTCATAATCGGAAGGATCGACAACAACCGTAACATACTCATGGTTTTTGGCTGAAGCGCGAAGCATAGCAGGTCCGCCGATATCGATATTTTCAATTGCATCCTCAACTGTTACGTCTGGCTTGGCAATGGTTTGCTGGAAAGGATATAAATTTACACATACGACATGAATCGGCTGAATTTGGTGCTCTTCCAATTGTTTCTTATGGCTCGGCTCATCAAACTTAGCTAATAATCCTCCATGGATGAATGGATTTAATGTCTTGACCCGTCCTTCTAATATTTCTGGAAAACCAGTAACGTCGCTGACACCTGTCACAGGAAGTCCAATCTCTTCCAAGGCAGTTTTTGTACCGCCTGTGGAAAGAATTTCAAACCCTAATTCGCTTAATGCCTTTGCGAATTCAGCGACTCCACTTTTATCAGAAACGCTAATTAGTGCTCTTTTCTTCATCAAGTATGCCCTCCAAAAAATTAATACCTTCTCTAATTCATGAACGTTTTACTCAGCTAGGTGAAAGAGCTATTACAAATTGTTCTTTAGCAACTTTTGTAAAACGGCTGGATAAAGCTGATGTTCAATCCCATGGATTTTAGCTTCAAGACTTTCCATCGTTTCTTCTGAACTAATTTCAACCTCTTGCTGAGCAATAATCGGGCCCGTATCCATTCCTTCATCAACGAAATGAACGGTTACACCGCTAACCCTTGCTTTCGCTTCTAATGCTTGACCAATAGCATCCTTTCCTGGAAAAGCAGGCAGCAAGGAAGGATGAATATTAACGATTTTCCCCTCAAATGCCCTCAGAAGAGTTTGTCCAATTAGCCTCATATAGCCAGCCAAAATAATATATTCAACATTGAGATTTTCAAGTTTATTCAAAATCACTTTTTCATAGGCTTCTTTATTTGCGTACTCTTTAGCAGTAAAAATAAACTGAGGAATATTCCCTTTTTCAGCCCGTTCAATACAAAATGCATCGGGCTTATCACATACAAGCAATTGAATATCAGCTTGAAGCTCACCTTTATGAACTGCATCAATTATGGCTTGGAAGTTCGTCCCACTGCCAGAAGCAAATACTGCGATCTTTTTCATTATAAAATCTCAATTCCTTCTTTATCAGTTACTGTTCCGATCAGATAAGCCTTTTCTCCGTTCTCATTAAAATGGGACATCACATCATGTGCAATTTCTTGATCCACTGCTAAGACCATTCCTGTTCCCATATTAAAAATATTGTACATTTCTTTACGGTCTAATTCGCCAATCTTCTCCATTAACTTAAAGACAGCTGGTACTTCCCAATTGCTTTCTTTTAATTGTGCACCTAAGCCTTCAGGAAGCATGCGCGGAATGTTTTCAATAAAACCGCCGCCTGTAATATGGGCCATCCCTTTAATTTTGAATTTATTCAATGCAGAAAGAATCGGCTTTACGTAAATCTTCGTTGGACGCAGAAGCTCCTCTCCTAACGTGCAGCCTAATTCATCAACATGGTCCGTTAACGACATGTTAGCTTGATCAAAAAATAATTTTCTAACTAAAGAATATCCATTGCTGTGGATTCCACTTGAGGCAAGGCCAATTAGTACGTCTCCACTTTTAATATCTGTGCCACTAATAATGTTTGACTTTTCACAAGCACCGACAGCAAATCCGGCAAGATCATACTCTTCTTCCGTATACATGCCTGGCATTTCAGCTGTTTCGCCTCCAACAAGTGCACACCCTGCTTGTTCACACCCATCGGCAATCCCTTTAACAATCGCCTCAATCTTAGATGGCTCAGCTTTTCCGCAGCCAATATAGTCTAAGAAATAAATCGGCTCCGCCCCTTGGACAACGATATCGTTTACGCACATAGCAACAGCGTCAATACCAATTGTATCGTGTTTATCCATCATAAAAGCGAGCATTAATTTCGTTCCTACTCCATCTGTTCCCGACACGAGAACAGGTTCCTTTAAATTTAGGGACGATAAATCAAACATCCCGCCAAATCCGCCCAAACCACCGAAAACACCAGGGCGAACCGTCTTCTCTACATGTTTCTTCATACGCGATACCGCTTCATAGCCTGCTTCAATATCGACACCAGCCTGCTTATATGCATTTGCCATTATTAGTCCTCCTCGTTAGAAAAGCGTAAGTGCTAGACAATTTATTCTTAAAACAGTTCAAAACAAAAGCGACATCTTTCAATGCCGCTTTATCAAATTCATCTCAATATATATCCTATCAAAATCCTATTAACCGACTGGAACCTTTTCCTCGCTTTTAACCGGATTGATTTCAGTTGGATAATTGCCTGTAAAGCAAGCAAGACAAAGGCCATGTGGTTGACCAGATTTATTTTTATTAATCGCTTCAGCCATTCCTTCTACACTTAAAAAGGTTAAAGAATCCGCACCCAGTATCTCTCTAATTTCTTCTATTGAATGATTAGCAGCAATTAATTCTCTTTTAGTGGACATATCAATCCCATAGAAGCATGGATTATTAATGGTAGGAGAGCTAATCACTACATGTACTTCAGTTGCGCCTGCTTCCCGAAGCAAATTAACAATTCTTTTGCTCGTTGTCCCACGAACAATCGAGTCATCTACCATGATCACTCGTTTTCCTTCTACAACACCTCTAACAGGAGAAAGCTTCATTTTTACACCTTGCTCTCTGAGAGCTTGTGAAGGTTGAATAAATGTCCGTCCCACATAGCGATTTTTAATTAGTCCCATTTCATATGGAATTCCAGTAACTTCTGCATATCCGATCGCAACTGAAATACTAGAATCTGGAACACCTGTAACCACATCTGCTTCAATCGGAGCTTCAAGTGCCAATTGCTTCCCAAGTCTTTTTCTGGCAGAATGAACATTTATGCCATTAATATTGCTATCCGGCCGTGAAAAATAAATGTATTCCATCGCACACATTGCTGTTTGTGATGCCACTGAAAACATTTCCGAATGGAGTCCTTCATCACTAATAACAAGCAATTCTCCAGGATGAATATCGCGTTCAAATTTTGCTCCGACAATATCAAAGGCACATGTTTCAGATGCAACAACATATGCATCTCCTAGTTTTCCGAGAGCAAGAGGCTTCATGCCGTTCGGATCAAGAGCAACAATTAATTCTGTTTCAGTCATGACTAGGAAAGCATAGGCTCCTTTTAACATCGATAAAGCATTTTTCACCCGATCCTTTAAAGAAGTAAATCCGCCTCTTCTAATAAGGTGAGCTAAGATTTCCGTATCCGAGCTCGTTTGAAAAATACTTCCTTGGTTCTCGAGCTGATGCCTTAATGCTTTAGCGTTGATTAAACTTCCATTATGGCAAAGAGCCATGCTGCCACTTTGTGAATGGAATAGGAGGGGCTGGATATTTCCATATCCGCTTCCTCCGTTAGTTGAATACCTTACATGGCCAATGGCTGAGCTGCCTGCTAATTCTTTCATCGATTCAGCTGTAAATACTTCATTCACAAGTCCATCGCCTTTTACGCCTCTTAGCTTGGACCCATCCGTCACAACAATTCCAGTTCCCTCTTGACCCCGATGCTGTAAGCTATGAAGGCCATAATATGTTATTTGAGATGCATCTGTATGGCCCCATACACCGAAAATTCCACATTCTTCTTGTAAGCCTTCTAGTTCAGCAGGCATGGAATAGCCCCTTTCCAGGCTTGTCGAAGTACATCAACTTGCTCGGTAAGCACAGTTTCCTTCTCTTCTGAATTAATTTGAAGAACTCCTGTATCTGTAACCTCACCAAGTAGTTTTGCATCAACTAAGCCTTCAAATTCTTTTTGGTTTTCTTTTTTAACCGATAGTAAGAAACGGGATTGTGATTCACTGAATAAGGCAGACACAATATTTCCTGAAATCTCAATATTGGCACCAAGACCTTTTGTACCCATTAAGCTTTCAGCAATGGCAACGGCCAATCCACCTTCAGATAAATCATGAGCAGAAGCTACTACCCCCGCGCGAATGGCAGTTAGTACTTGTTTCTGATACTTTTCTTCAATATCTAGATCCAGTTCAGGCGCTTTTCCAAAAATCTTTCCGTACGTTAATTTTTGTAATTCGCTCCCGCCGAATTCATCTTTCGTTTCACCTAATAAATAGATCAGATCTCCTGCATCTTTAAAATTTTGAGTTGTTGCGTGGTCAATATTTTCAAGAAGACCGACCATACCAATTGTAGGAGTTGGATAAATTGCTTTTCCGTCGTATTGATTCGATAATGATACATTTCCGCCAATAACTGGTGTGTTTAATTTGCGGCATGCTTCACTGATACCATCAGCAGATTTATCGATTTGCCAGAAAATCTCCGGGTTATCAGGGCTGCCAAAGTTTAAGTTATCTGTAACTGCTAAAGGCTCTCCGCCAGAGCAAACGATATTTCTCGCTGCTTCAGAAACGGCAATTTTCCCTCCTGTTTCTGGATCAAGATAAACATAGCGTCCATTACAGTCCGTTGTCATCGCTAAGCCTTTGCGTGTTCCACGGATTCTAACCACTGCTGCATCAGAGCCAGGGGCAACAACTGTATTCGTACCAGCCATATAATCAAACTGATTATATACCCATTCCTTACTAGCAATCGTTGGTTGTCCGAGAAGCTTAACAAGCGTTTCTTTATGATCACTGACCGCAGGAATATCATTTTCCATTGCTTGGAACTCACGGAAATATGCCGGCTCTTGTGATGGCTTATTATAGACTGGTGCTTCCTCTGCTAATGCATCAGCAGGTACTTCTGCTACGACTTCACCTTTGTGCAGTAGACGGAGCATTTTATCGTCTGTTACTTTTCCAATTGAAACGGCCTCAAGATGATATTTCGCAAAAAGATCGGTGATTTCTTGCTCTCTGCCAACTTTTACAACAATCAACATTCTCTCTTGTGATTCAGAAAGCATCATTTCAAAAGCCGACATTCCAGGTTCTCTCTGAGGAACGAGGTCTAAGTTCATTTCTACTCCTGAACCTGCTTTACTTGCCATTTCAGCTGAAGAACTCGTTAAGCCAGCTGCCCCCATATCTTGAATACCAATCAGCGCATCTGATTGAACTAACTCTAGGCAAGCTTCCATTAGACGCTTCTCTAGGAACGGATCACCTGCTTGAACTGCAGAACGTTCTTCAACTGGTTCGTCTTTTAATTCAGCTGAAGAGAAGGATGCTCCATTAATTCCATCGCGGCCTGTTGGTGCTCCGACATACATCACCGTGTTTCCAATTCCACGCGCCTGTCCTTTTTGAATATCCTTATGGTCAAGCAACCCAACTACCATTGCGTTCACTAGCGGATTTTTTTCGTAGGCTGGATCAAACTGAACTTCTCCACCAACAGTTGGTACTCCAATTCGGTTCCCATAGCCAGCAATACCAGCAACCGCTTCTTTGAATAGATACTTCACACGTGGCGAATCTAATTCACCAAAGCGTAATGAATTCAGTGCGGCAATTGGTCTTGCACCCATTGAAAAGACATCGCGAAGAATTCCTCCTACACCTGTTGCTGCCCCTTCATAAGGCTCAATAGCAGATGGAGAGTTATGGCTTTCGATTTTGAAAACAACCGCTTGCTCATCGCCAATATCAACAATTCCTGCTCCTTCCCCTGGACCTTGAAGAACTCTTTCACCCGTTGTAGGGAATTTTCTTAAAATGGGTTTAGAGCTTTTATAGCTGCAGTGTTCAGACCACATGCCAGAAAATAGACCTGTCTCTGTGTAGTTTGGAAGGCGGCCGAGAATTTTCTCAATCATCGCAAATTCTTCATCCGTTAAACCCATTTCTTTATAAATTTTATCTGCTTTAATTTGTTCTGGACTTTGTTCAAGCATTAGCGACATGTGCTTCCCTCCAATTTTTCACGATCGATTGAAAAAGCTTTAAACCATCCAATCCTCCGATTATCTCTTCAACTGCTCTCTCCGCATGTGGCATAATTCCTAAAACATTACCTTTTTCGTTCGTAATCCCAGCGATATTTTCAAGGCTTCCATTCGGGTTAGAGCCGTTATACGTAAATACAATTTGCTTATTTTCTATTAAACTTTTAAGTGTTTCCTCGTCACAATAGTAATTGCCATTCCAGTGTGCGATTGGAAGTGAAAGAACTTCATTTTGTTGATATTCAGATGTGAACATCGTCTCATTGTTTTCAACTTTTACTTCCACTGAGCGACAGATAAACTCTAAGCCTTCATTTTGCTTCATCGCCCCTGGAAGAAGGCCAGCTTCTAATAAGATTTGGAACCCATTACTTACGCCAATTACCGGCTTTCCTGCTTCTGCAGCTTTTTTTACTTCTTGGATAATTCTGCTGTGGCGTGCAATGGCACCTGGACGTAGATAATCCCCAAATGACGCGCCGCCTGGAAGGATGATTCCGTCAAAACCTTCAAGATTTTCCGCCTCGTGACTAACAATCTCCACTTCTTCCCCGAGAACATCTTTTACAGCATTGTACATATCAACCTCATTGGAACCTGGAAAAGCAATGACTGCTAGCTTCACTGAGCAACTACCTCCTCGATTTCAAAACGGTAATCTTCGACATTCAAGTTAACTAATAATTTTTCACACATTTCCTTTACGATTTCATCGATATTACGATCTGTTTTTTCTAAAGTTAACTCTACATATTTACCAATACGAACATCGGACACTTCGCCGTAATTTAGCTTGTGAAGCGAATCTTTTGCAACTGTTCCTTGAGGATCGATAACACTTTCTCTTAATGTGACGAATACTTTTACTTTGTACATACTGTTTGGCCTCCCAGTTTGGCTATTATATTTTTATATGAATCTCTTAAACTTTCAAAATCTTTTTCATGAAAGTTCCCTAAGATGAAGAGTGGGGAATATTTATTTGATAAGAGGCAAAGAATCCTTCACCTCTTATTTTTTTATAAACCTAGTCGTTCAAAAATCGTATCGACATGCTTAATGTGGTAATGATAATCAAAGCAATCATCAATTTCGTTAGAGTCAAGCTTAGCAGTAATCGTCTCATCCTGCTCGATCAAGCTGCGAAACGGAACTTGGCTTTCCCACGCTTCCATTGCTCGCGGCTGAACCGTGTCATATGCTTCCTCGCGAGTAAGCCCTTTATCGATAAGTGCGAGTAAAACGCGCTGCGAATAAATTAATCCTAGCGTGCGATCCATATTTCTCTTCATATTTTCAGGGAAAACTGTTAAATTCTTTACTATATTGCCAAAGCGATTAAGCATATAGTTTAAAGCAATGGTTGCATCTGGAATAATGATTCTTTCTGCAGAGGAATGAGAGATATCTCGTTCGTGCCATAATGCTACGTTTTCGTAGGCAGCGAGCATATACCCGCGGATCACCCTTGCCATCCCAGTCATATTTTCTGAACCGATTGGGTTTCGCTTGTGCGGCATAGCCGATGAGCCTTTCTGACCTTTTGCAAAAAACTCTTCTACCTCACGTGTTTCACTCTTTTGAAGACCGCGGATTTCTGTCGCAAATTTTTCAATGGATGTGGCAATTAAAGCGATTGTGCTCATATAGTGCGCATGGCGATCACGTTGTAATGTCTGTGTTGAAATGGGTGCTGTCTTCAAGCCAAGCTTCTCGCATACATATTTCTCTACATAGGGATTAATATTCGCGTATGTTCCAACGGCTCCTGAAATTTTCCCAAATTCTATTCCTTCAGCTGCTTCCTTAAAGCGATTTACGTTACGCTTCATTTCCTCGTACCAAAGAGCAAGCTTCAGTCCGAAAGTAGTTGGTTCAGCATGGACACCGTGCGTACGACCCATCATAACTGTATATTTATGTTGTTGTGCTTTGTTTTTCAAAATTTCAACGAAACGTTCAAGATCTTTAAGAAGGATTTGATTTGCTTGCTTAATTTGGTAGGAAAGAGCCGTATCCACAACATCTGTTGACGTTAATCCGTAATGAACCCATTTTCTTTCTTCACCGAGTGTCTCAGAAACGGCACGGGTAAAAGCCACGACATCATGTCTTGTCTCTTCCTCAATTTCTTTAATGCGATCCATATTAAAGGAAGCATTCTCGCGGATTTTTTGAACATCCTCTTTTGGAATATCGCCAAGCTCCGCCCAGGCTTCACATGCAAGAATTTCAACCTCTAACCACGCTTGAAACCGATTCTCCTCCGCCCAAATCGCGCCCATTTCTGGCCTTGTATAGCGTTCAATCATCTTTTAGCCCCCGATCTTTTATCTCACATCGGACCAAATGCCGCTATCCTCAGCTTCACCAATTGCCGTTTCAACTGAATCGCGCAAGAGAGTTACATGACCCATTTTGCGTTTATGTTTGGCATCCTTTTTACCGTACAAATGAATTTTCCAATCATTTAATGACGGAATCTTCTTTATTAATGGTTCCTGATGTTCTCCTAATATGTTTACCATTAATGCTGGTTTTAATAGATGTGTACTGCCAAGCGGCCAATTACAAACTGCACGGATATGCTGCTCAAACTGCGAGGTTTCGCAAGCTTCAATGGAATAATGCCCTGAATTATGCGGCCTTGGCGCAAGCTCATTGATGTAAATGTGATCATCAGCTGTCAAAAACATCTCGACTGCCAATGTTCCGACAAGGTCGAATGCTTCTGCAAGCTGCTTAGCTGCATGTACAGCTGTTTCCTTTGCCTGATCCGATATTCTTGCCGGTACGATTGTTTGATGAAGAATATTGTCTTTATGAATATTTTCTCCAACTGGCAAAACAGCCGTTTCACCAGAAACGCTTCGAAAAATAATAACCGAGATTTCTTTTTCAAATGGAATCCACTTTTCAAGGACACAAATTCCTTTTTCAAGAAGCTTTGCCGCTTCTACAATATCTTGCTCGTTTCTAATGACGTATTGTCCTTTTCCGTCATATCCGCCTCTAGCCGTCTTTAATACTGCCGGAAATCCGAGTTCTTCGATATTTGCATATATATCGTCTATCTCTCTAATCACTGCATATGGAGCAACCTCTGCACCGGCTTTTTGTATGGCTGCTTTTTCCTTTGTCCGGTCCTGTGTTATTTCAAGCAATGCAGATCCTTGAGGGACATAGGTGTTGGCACATAACCAATCCAAGGCTTCCGCATTAATATTTTCAAATTCATACGTAATGACATCACTTACTTTTGCCAGTTCCTTTATAGAATCAATGCTGTCATATTCACCGATAATGGCATGATCAGCGACTTGCCCGCAAGGTGAATCTTCGGTCGGGTCAAGCACTGCAATCCTAAATCCTTGTGCTTTTGCGGCAATCGCCATCATCCTTCCTAATTGTCCACCGCCAATAATTCCAATCGTTTGACCTGGTAAAATGACTTTTTTAGACAAGCTCATCACTACTTTCTAAAACTTCTTGTTTCGTGTTTTCTCTTTTTTGTTCTAGACGATCTGCCATATGTGAATCAAAGGCACCAAGTATTTGTGCTGCAAGCAGACCGGCATTTGTCGCACCTGCCTTGCCAATAGCCACTGTTGCTACCGGCACTCCACCTGGCATCTGTACAATGGAGAGTAAAGAGTCCAAACCGTTTAGCGCTTTTGATTGGATTGGAACACCAATGACTGGAAGTGTCGTTTTAGCTGCAACCATACCTGGTAGATGAGCAGCACCTCCAGCACCGGCAATAATCACCTTAATGCCTTTTTCTCTCGCCTTTTCCGCATATTCAAACATGAGATCTGGAGTTCGATGGGCGGAAACAACTTTTTTTTCATATTGAATTTCAAGCTCATCCAGGATATCGCAAGTATGCTTCATCGTTTCCCAATCTGATTTACTACCCATGATCACTGCAACTTCTGCCATCTTTTTTCCTCCAGCACTAAGTTTTATACAAAATAAAATGCCCAGACAAATACTATCTTCAAAAGAGAGAAAGTATTTGCCTGGGCAAAAAAGCATACAGGAACACACCTAAATAGAACAGGATGAATTCCTATTTACGCCAGTCATATTTACTTTCCCTCATAGTCCAATAATTAACGGTTATTGGGTAGATACTTATGGGCCTTATTCCCATTATTATATGAGGGGGATTATTCGCTTCATTTATTTCTTATATGCACATCTTAACAACTATTGATAGTAATGTCAACCAATAATCGAA
>NZ_JBALPC010000158.1:0-405 GCF_036965225.1 Bacillus sp. JJ1474
GCCATATTGTTGAATAACATTTTAAAATTCATAGTAAAAATTGGAAGAAATATACGTAAACTAAAGGGGGAGTTTATTGACCTAAGGTAAAATAATGTGTTTTTATAAATAATCCCTATTATTTGATTACGGGCTTACAAAGTAACCGCTACGAGTAATATATTCGTTAGCGGTTATTTTTACGGACAGATTTGCTAATTTATCTATTTTATTACAATTTAATAGTGATTTTGATATAATAAATACGCAATTTCTATAGGAAATGAGGCTTATTATGGAGAGTTTAGCGAAAATGAATGAAGATTTAGAGCAAATCAAAGCTCTTGCAAATCATGGTGAACAATTTAAACAAGAATGCATGTCTATTGAAAATGTAGTAAATGATTATCGTTATTGGACAACTAA
>NZ_JBALPC010000158.1:410-4854 GCF_036965225.1 Bacillus sp. JJ1474
GGTTATTCAATTTATAATGAGATGGGCTTGGAAAGTCAATTAAAAGAATATAATCCAAATACATATATGGAAGATGCATTTGACCGAGTAATCGTTCTGATTAAAGATGAACAATTGCGATTACGTGATGATAAAAAAGCTTATTTTAGAGAAAATTACATCATGCGTTCCGTGTATTCCCTACGTATGATTGGCTATTATAAATATTTATATTTAAATAAGTTGGATAATTTCCAAGAATTTACTAATGAACATAAAAACTTCATTGATGAGGGAGTAAAACACTGGGATGACGATTTATACTTCTTTAGCCCAAATATGAATGGTGGTTCTAAAGAAGTTTTTGAGCAAGAAACCGTTTTTGATGATGAATTGATTGATATTGAACCGATTATGATTGAACAAAATGAACAGTTGAAAAAAATAGCTGGGAATTCTGAACAATTACATCAAGAGTCAATTGCTNNGCTTTAGATAACGCAGTAGGTGACTATTTATTACTGAAAGATGAAGATTATTTATTCATGTTAGATATTACCATTGATAAAGACTATCCGATTATGGACAGATTTAATCGAGCGATCAATGCTTTAGAAAAAACATTACTGTCCTATACGCAATTTCCGAATGCACCGTTACGGGACGTATATATGAAACGACACACCTATTCATTACGCATGTTAACGTATTATTTTGCGCTTTATATGAAACGTGATTACGAAAGCATCATTGAAGCTTATCTGAACATTTACCCAGAAGCGCGTGAACATTGGCTAGAACCTTTATACTTCTTTAGCGATAAAATGAACAATGTTATGCCTTATAAACCGCGATGCCCTCACTGTAATGAGCGTATTGAGACAGAATATACATATGGCTCGGCAAAATTCTGTTCAGAAGAATGTAGGAGTGAAGCGTTGTGGTTATCTACGGAATTTGCCGTATTACAAGACATTGCAGGTATTACGCCTGATGAAATGAAAGCCGTACTTGGCATACAAAACTGGAGCTTAAATGATTTTGCGGTGAAAATCGATGAAATTCAAGAAATCATCGATAAAGGTATTGCCCCATCCCAAGCACTAATTTCTTCATTTAAAACAAAAGAAATCTTTGATCAATTGCATACGAATTTAATTTCAAAAGATGTATTTAGAGGTGGAACTGTAGAACGTTTTAGAGGGTTTATTTTTGAAGACCTACACGCTGCATCAGCATCCCTTCGCGGTACGAAAACGATTGTTAATAACAATAACGGTCCAATCGATTTCATTATGTTTAACGCGGACGGGACAAAAACTTTCGGACAAGCAAAAGCGGGCTATGAAAATGCGTGGTTTGACGCTTCTAAATATGATGGACAGTTATTTGTTATCCCAAAAAATAATCCAACATTAAAGGCTCGACTTGAAAAGACCGGAAAAACCGTTATAGAATCACCTATCAGCCTTGATACGACTACAAAAGTAGCTGAACTTATGCAACTTGAACGAAAAATTTATCAGACGGTTTTTAATACAACAGGTAAAAATGCACCGATCACTTCAACTGTCATTTCTACTGGCGGCGCTGCTTTTAAAACAGGCATTTATGGTGGTGTAGCGAGTGCAGGCTATTCATTTGGAGAAGCCACTGTTGAATTATTATATGGGGAAATCACCCTGCAAGAGGCCGGCGCACAAATCGCAAAGAGTGCATTAGTAGGGGGTGCGCAAAGTACAGCAATTGGCGGTGGCATGCATCTTGCGTCCGTTGCTCTACGCGCTGCAGCAAGTTCAAAAGCGGGGGTAATGGTATCTACTAAAGTTGCAGGAGCATTAGCAACAACAAAAGTTGGCGCATTAGCAGCAGGTACTGCTTCTACAGTATCGGGAGCATTAATGGGAACAACAGCTGGTACAGGTTTACTTGCGGCATCAGCTAGTATTGGGGCTGGAGTTACAGCAGCAAGCACTGCAATTACGGCAACGGCTGCTTCGTTAATGGGTGCTACATTAGCTGCTACAACTGTGGGTGCATTTATCGTTGCATCAGCTCCAATTATGGTTGTAACGACTCTAGCTGGTGCAACACTTTCATTAGGTAAGCGTTTATTACGTGGCTATTAATAAGTAAATAAAGCGTAGCAATCCAATTGGTGCTACGCTTTTGATGATTATGTCTGTTTATCATTCAAGTCCGGCTTTCTACGCCTTATCTGGCTTTAAAATAAAGTTAAGATGAAATAAGACTTTAAGAAAATTTAAATTGCCAATTTAATAAAGTTCCAAAAATATTCTTATCAATCTTATGATATTTCTTTATTGAGGGAAGGATGAATTTCAATGGTTATAGGAATAGTTGTTTTAGGGATTATTCTACTAATAATAGGAATATTAACACCTATTGCTTCGGGATCGACTTTATTGATTTCAGTAATTTTATTCGTTATGGCAATCGTACTCTTAAATAAAAAGAAAAAGAGTATCAAGCACTGATTATTTATATTTTTATAAAACTTCTTTAATTAAAAGGAAGATTTAACCTAAATAATACAACATGGAGATCTTCAACAAACGGGCGCTTTTCTGAAACAAGGAAAGCGTCTTTCTTCATGAAAAGGGCCATTATATGGAATAAGGACAGTTAATATCCAAGATGTCCAGTGCAAAAAATCCGAACTGCTGAGTAGGCAGTCCGGATTTTTCTGTTACCATTTAGTTTAGATTGATTTTTACAGTTTCTAGGTGGATCTCATTGTTTCCAATTTTATAAGTTGGTTCTACTAGTAAGAATCTTGTTGGATTTTCTCGGTTTATTTCAAAAATCACTTTTGAATCAGAAATTGTATGGAGTGAAGACTTCTTGCCTTTGTCGTCAACAATATTAAAAGATAATTGTTCTCCTTCTATACCGGCTGTATTTAATAATTCATATGATAAGAGGGCGTTGGTTTGTCCGATTTTTAATTCTTTAATTTCTAGACTATACTCGTTATTGAGTGAGGATGTAGTTTGAACAATCTTCAATTCTTTCGATGGTAATTTATGAACTGGAAGATTGAATGCCCATTCTCCTTGAACACCTGCAATATGAGTAAATGTAATTGGTAGAGTAAGGGAATCGGCTGATTCAGTTTTTGGATTTTCTAAAATCATTGCACCACTATAGCCATCACCGTCCTTTATTATAGCTCCCATAGTGCCACCCCACCATGTAGTTTCATCTGTTCGGTCAAACATTTCATACGCATAACCAGATTCGGGAGCTTTTTCGCCGCCAATAGTCTCAGCTAGATTTTCTCCTGTTACTTTAAATGTTAGCCCAACATATTGACCATCATAAAAAATCGATGTAATACCCATTTTTACTCCATTATCTTCAACTAATTCATTTAATTCTGTGATGAGTTTCTCGGAAGCTAGCTCTTGACCAATTGGCATTTGATATTTTTCATAAAGACCCCCGATAATCGGAACTTGAGCTAAAACGTTTGAAACGGGTGAAAAGACGAATCCTGATACGAGTAATAGTGAAGCTGCAATAGAAGAAAAAAAGGATCCACGTTTTAAAATAGTTGTGCGCTTTTTGTTATTACGATATTTTTCACCTTGCTTAATCCCTTGATCGATTGCCATCATAATCTCTTCTGTCGGAACTTCAATATCCTTTATATAGGAGTTAAGTAAGTCTTTTCGCATAATAATCATCTCCTAACGTTTTTCTTAGTTTCAACTTGGCTCTTCGTAAATACGTTTTAATGGTTGGTTGTGGTTTACCGAGTACGGTAGCAATTGTACGAATCGGTAAATCATAATAATAAAACAGAGTAAGGACATTCCGATAATCATTGTCCAGCGAGGAAAGTGCCTCCGATAAATCAATTGAAGGATCCTCGACTTTATTCAATTCTAAAAGGCCCACAATCGTTTCTTCAGGCAGTTGAATCACTTTCTTTTTTTGTTCAAGTTCTTTATAAGCT
The DNA here is from genome assembly GCF_036965225.1 of Bacillus sp. JJ1474. Taxonomy (NCBI): domain Bacteria; kingdom Bacillati; phylum Bacillota; class Bacilli; order Caryophanales; family Bacillaceae; genus Bacillus; species Bacillus sp. JJ1474. Next base: position 4,372 of record NZ_JBALPC010000158.1, read on the forward strand.
GTCCGAATTAATATCTTCACAAGCCATGTACTAAAATAGACAGGTGATTTAAGCTGGTGTATCGAAATATAGGCTTTATAGGTAGCTTCTTGTAGTACGTCGAGTGCATCTTCTTTATGACGCATGTGGAGATAAGCGATTTTATATAATTTTTTACTCTCGATCTTGAGTAATTGTTCAAATGCAAGTTTATCACCAGCAATGGCTAGCTCGACTAATTCAGTAGAATACGACATGTAGCAACCTCCTTTCACATATTAGAGGCATAAACACTAGCAAAAAGTTTCAAATATAATATATTCAAAAAGTTTTATTTAATAATTGTATTATATTACAGGATGGTTGGTATTTTAGATATGAGAATTTGATAATAGAAATTACAGTTTTTATTATCTAACGGTGGCAATAGCACAATAACTAATGAACTATTTTGCGGCTTATTGTTTTTTTCATTATTCAACAATCGGGCGCAATTCTTGAAGA
>NZ_JBALPC010000158.1:4900-5355 GCF_036965225.1 Bacillus sp. JJ1474
TTGTGCCTTTTTCAGTAATGGGCCAGTTTGCGGAATAACGATCTCGAAATTAACCGGATATTTATGTAAAAATGGCGATTGAAGCAAAATCACGGTTGGACATTTGTCACTAAGGAAGGTAATAAATGGAGTACAATAAAAATCTGAGACAGTATGTAGGGCATAGACCAATTATTTTACCTGATTCTGTTGTTATATTTTAAATGAGTAAAGAGAAGTGTTATTGCAAAAAAAGAAACGGTAGATATTGGGATTACCAGGTGGTTTATATGTTGTATTAACTTGTTCCTTTATTTCACTGTTCCTTCACGTAGCCATAAGGATCTGAACTCATTTCATTGATTCATATTTTCCATATCAAGAGATATGAAATCCCGCGAATAAGCGAGTAAATTCTCCTTAGAAAAAATAATTGAGTAAGATGTTAGTTATTTTTTTAAAAATAATTCTAATAA
>NZ_JBALPC010000158.1:5449-5756 GCF_036965225.1 Bacillus sp. JJ1474
AGCATTGCAGAAACTTTATTTCCATGTCACCATTTTTGTCATTGGCAACATCTAATTCAGAAGGGAAATGTGATGTTTCTCCAAGAGGAGATTTTCCAGGGTTTGTTTCTGTTCTTGATGAACACCATCTTTTTATTCCAGAACGTCCAGGGAACAGAAGAATGGACTCCGCAGAAAACATTATTACTAATCCAAATATCGGGCTGATATTTTTTATACCTGGATTAGGAGAAACATTAAGAATCAATGGAAAAGCCTATATTTCTCGTGACCCGGAACTTCTTGAAAAGAGCATTGTAAATGGTCG
>NZ_JBALPC010000158.1:5786-6208 GCF_036965225.1 Bacillus sp. JJ1474
TCCCCTCTATTTGGAATTTTAGTAGAGGTAGAGGAGTGCTTTGCACATTGTGCTAAAGCTTTCATTCGATCAAATATGTGGAACCCAGAATCGTGGTTAGCAAAAGAGAATCTTCCATCGGTTCCTCAAATGTTGGTGGCTCACTCAAAAATACCCAATGTTTCTGCTGATCAAGTAGCAAAGGAGTTACAAGAAGGCTATAAAAGCCGGCTTTATTAATATGGAATAGCGCCTAAAACTTTTAATCATACGTTTCAGTAGCCACAATATTGACTGATAATTTCCCAACAGTTGTAAGCGATTATCATGAAAATCAAGCACTAATTTAATAAAAGAAAATATAACCGTCTCATTTTTATTAATAGTATGCTCTTTCCTGCTTTCAACCAGAAATATCTGGCTGACCTTATATTACGAACGGG
>NZ_JBALPC010000158.1:6230-8954 GCF_036965225.1 Bacillus sp. JJ1474
TTTTCTTGTTCAACTAAAGAAGCAGTTTAGTTTAAGATGGTTATATAAGAATGAGAAATGTAAGGGGTGTTTTTATTGAAAAGGCATACCAAGACTGGAAAAATCTTATTTTATTTAGGAGTATGGCTAATGGCAGCTGGATTTGCTTTTAATCAGACATTTGGAATTGCGGATACTCCTCAACCATATGCAACATTTTCTATACCCTTAATTGTTATCGGAATTATATTAGGGGTGGTATCAAACTTTTATAAGAAAAGTAAAGAGAGTAACTAGTGATTTCGAAGGCTTTTCTTATTGTGCTAACGGGTGCTTTAGTTGAATAACAATCTTCAACAATCGGGCGCTTTTCTGTAATAAGGAAAGTGCTTTTGCCATTTAAGGGCCATTTAATTGAATAAAAAAAGGATTTTTCACGAAACAATTGAACTAATAATTAATGGCTCAGACTCCAACTTGAACAATAGGAGGTGTAACAAATTGTCGATCTTCCGTAATCCCCAAGTTATTCTGTTCAGTTCGGATGTAGTAAGAGCAGCTACGTTCTACGAGAGTCTGGGATTCACGAGTCCTTTCGAGTGCCAAATGATGGCGAACCGATCATATTGATTTGGTTCTCGATGACTATAGAATAGGCATCGCATCTGTTTCCTCTACGCGCGATGATCACGGCCTCGCCCCCGTGTCTCATGGGCAGCTTGTTGCAGTGATTTTGTGGACGGATGACACTGCTGCCGCCTTTGAAACCGTCACCTTGAATGGTGCCAAAGCCCTGGTCTCACCGCACGAATGGCTCGGTCGGCTGCTCATTACTTGGATTGCAGATCCGGACGGTAATCCAATTCAGATTGTGCAAAATCTCTGACGATGCACTGTCATCTCAGGCAACGGTTAGCATTCTTCATTGCAGTTCTCCCTATGCTAACGAAGCAAGACGATAAAATACAACAGCTTTCTGATCTAGGGTATTTTTGCAAATCAAAAAAAGGGAATATGGAGTACTTCGTAAAAATTAAGGAGGTACTCCATGTACTTATATCTCGTTCAAGGGATTCTACCGATCCTTAGCAATCGGGTGCTATTCCCTTACAAGGATTAGCGTCTATAAATTACATAGATGTATAAAATAAAATTCGCATTAGGACGATAATGCTAAACAGTTATTGATTTTAAAAAATGGAATTATTTACTATATATGAAACTTTTTCCTATAATGGTAAAAAATACGCTATTATTTAAGTGTAACTTTTAATGGGAATGGGGTTTTAAAGGTGAAAAAAGAGAGTGATCATTTATATTTCATCGATAATATAAAAATAGCTTTAATTATGCTTGTAGTAGCTCACCATGCTGGACAAGCCTATGGACCAGGTGGTTGGTGGTATTTTTTGGATGATGAATCTATCAACTGGTTGGGTAGATTTTTCTCTGTAAATGCAGCATTTTTTATGAGTATGTTTTTCTTTTTATCAGCATATTTTCTCCCTCAATCAATCGCGAGAAAAGGGCCGAAACGGTTTTTAAAAGAACGGCTTATTAGAATTGGTATTCCATTACTACTGGGATTTCTCGTGATAATTCCTATTCTGATGTATTTATATTACATTAATTTCAGAGATTATGAACCCATCTCATTTTTTTCTTACTATGTTAATATATTTTTTGGACTTGGTAGTGAACCCACGAATTGGTCTGGACCATCATGGCCTGATATGCAATTTGGCCATTTATGGTTTTTAGAGCATTTACTTGTGTATGCGGTTGTGTTTTCAGTCTGGACCTTCTTTACATCCAAGAAATCCACAAAAAAATTTGATGGAAATATTAAGGTTTATCAGATTCTCTCCCTGTGGTTGATCGTTAGTTTAGTGACTTTCATTACAAGGATATGGTTTCCTATTGATCATTGGACAGCTTTCGTAGGATTTATTCAAACAGAATTTGCACATGTACCACAGTATGTGAGTTTCTTTTGTTTAGGTATTATGGCCTATCATCGCAAATGGTTTTTAACTTTGAGTGCGAGAGTAGGATACATCTGGCTTATTATTGGAGTATTAATAGTAACTATTTTGTATTTTGGAGGGAATACGGTAGATCCTTTTCTTTTAAAAGGTGGACAAAACTTTGGTTCGTTGACTCGATCATTCATTGAGACGTTACTGTGTATTTCGCTTGTAATCGGTCTTCTAATTTTATTTAGAGAAAAAATTAACGGCACTAATCGTTGGTCTAAGATGTTATCAAACAATGTATTTGTTGTTTATTTCATCCATGTCCCAGTAGTTGTCTTCCTTCAATATACATTGAATGACCTACCAATATCAGTCTGGACTAAATTTCTAATGACGGCATTTTTAGGAATCATTCTAAGTTTTTTGCTAAGTCATTTTGTATGGCGAAAGATTCCATACCTCAAAAAAATGATGTAAAAGGAAATAATATTTAAATAAATGAAATGTGGAAAATGAAAAAGCCAGCATTATTGCTGGCTTTTGTCTTAGTAGGATAATGATGTGTCATAAAAATAATGATTCTTGTTCAACTAACGGGTGCTTTAGCACAATAACTAAGGTGTTTTTCTTGCAGCTTTTTCTCATTTTCTACTATTCAACAATCGGGCGCAATTATTGTACAAGAAATTGTGTCATTTTTAGTTATCATCTTGAACATGGTAATGCTTATTTGACACAAACGGTGCCATAAAAATAAATTCTTTTTGAT
>NZ_JBALPC010000159.1:0-6803 GCF_036965225.1 Bacillus sp. JJ1474
AAATCAAAAGAAAAAGGGAAACATAATCGTCAAGAAACCAGGATTGATTGTTACCGCAGGATTCATCTTGTTTTTAATTCTAGGGGTTTCCTTTGCCGATACTACTGAAACAGCAGATAAAAATAATGATAATCAAGTAGCAAGTACAACTAAACAAAAAGATTCAGCCGAAAAAGAAGCGGCGGAAAAAGATAAGAAAGCGGAAGAAGAAGAAAAAGCTAAAGCAGAAGCAGAGGCGAAAGCAAAAGAAGAGGCAAAAGCTGAAGCGGAACGCTTAGAAAAAGAGAAACTAGAATCCGAACAAAAAGCAAAAGAAGAACAAGCTAGCAGCCTAGGTTTGGAACTGGTGACGATTAGCAGAGTTGTAGATGGGGATACATTCGAAACTTCCGATGGCAGAAAAGTTCGCCTTGTAGGAGTGAATACACCTGAGTCTACTACGAAAACAGAAGAATACGGCAAAGAGGCAAGCAACTATACCACTTCAAAGCTCGAAGGGAAACAAGTTTATTTACAGAAGGACGTTTCAGATACCGATCGCTATACTCGTTTTCTGCGAATTGTTTGGCTTGATATTCCAACGAACGATATGGATGAAAATGAAATTCGAACAAAAATGTTTAATGCTGATCTTGTATTAAATGGATATGCAGAACCTTCTACTTATCCGCCTGACGTGAAATACAGTGATTATTTTGTAAAATTTGCCCGCGAAGCGAGAGAACAGAATACCGGTTTATGGGCATTCGGAGCGGAAGGTACTACAAAGGGTGATCTGGATTCAAAAACAACTGCATCCAGCAGCAGCTCAGCTTCTTCATCAAAAAGTACTAATAACAACACAAGCTCAAATACAAATTCGAATAATGGCTCCACTTCCACCGCCCCTTCAAGCAGCGGAAGCGAATCATATAAAAACTGTACGGAATTAAGAAAGGTTTATCCTAACGGGGTTCCTGCTGATCACCCTGCCTATGAATCAAAGCATGACAGAGACAAAGACAATTGGGCATGTGAGAGGTAAAATAAAGCTTTAAAAAACACTTGGAAATTGATATCCAAGTGTTTTTTTATCATGTTTTTAGCAAAAACCTTTTCCTATTGATAAGAAAGTCCGAAATCATACCCATATGAATCTCCATTTTTGTTTCGATACACATAGGATGGAACTTCGCGAAATCCTGGTATATCCCCAATCTCATTGTCCACTGCTGTCTGATTAGCTGGTATTGTAAAAGGAAGTTTCCCAACAGGATTAAATCTCCCGCGAATGACATCTACTAAAGCTTCTGTTTTCACTCCAAAAGTTGCCATAATAGCCGCTGCATTCGGTTCGATTTCATTGATTAACCATGGGCTCCTCATATTAATTGCTGTAATCGTTGGAACCTTTTTCTGAATCTCTATGATTCTGTTTACATTATCAATCCCTGTATCAGGGCCAATTGTGAGCATAGGTTTTCTTTTCATAAAATACTGTTTAGGCTTCACCCAAACAAAAGCATGGGTTGCATCATCTAATCGATCCGTAATTGTCATTTTTGCATCATATTTTCGAATCTTATCGATAAGGTTTTTCGTATTTGACCCATTAGCTCCTCCAGGAAATGCCTCAACATATAGCTTTATTTGACCGATTTTGCTATCTGACAAAGGTAATAGATTGTTCCCATTACGCAGTAATACAACGGATTTACGATGGGCTAAATCTGCACGTTTTTGAGAGTTTGGGTTATCAGCGACTGCCAGTGCTTTTTTCGGATCTACATATGGATTCTCGAAAAGTCCTAGTTTCATCATCTCTGTAAGTAAATAGGTGACGGAGCGATTCACTCTTGCTTCACTAACCAAACCTTTTTTCACTGCATTAATAATTGGAGCAGGATTTGTAACACCAGAAAAAATATTCGTTCCCGCATTCAGTGCTTTTGCAAACCTTTGTTCAACAGACAAATTAAGAGCACCCCAAGCCTTGTCGACTACGGCACTAGTATCAGAGTTTACATAACCTAGGAAACCTAGTTCTTTACGCAGGTAATCATCAATAAATTGTTTGTTTAAAGCAAAGCCAACTTCTTCAAATTGCTGTGTGGCACTATAATGAGGCAAGCCTTGTTCGGCACTCTTATTGCTAGGATATGAGTAATAAGGCATGATTGATGTTGTATGTGCAGCAATTGCAGCACTAAAAGGAGGCATATGATACTTTAGCAAGCTGCCTTTTGTTGGGTAAAGATTATATCTTCCTTCTTCAAAATGCGGATCAGTCCCTTTTACTCGAGCTCCACCGCCTGGATAATGTCTGACTGTCGTTGTTACGCTATTATCATTAAGAATATTTCCTTGAAATCCTTTCACAATTCGCCAAATAATATCTGATGTCAGCGCCGGGTGTTCCCCAAATGTTTCATCGTTTCTTAACCATAGTGGATCAGTCGCAACATCTGCTGAATACCCAAAAAGCTTACGGATTCCCGTAGCTCTAAACTCTTTTGAAGCCGTTTGGGCAAATTCCGTTATTAGATTCAAATCGCGTGTTGCCGCAAGTCCTAAAGTGGCAGGCCAAAAAGAGAATTGTCCAGGCTTATCCATATCTAATTCCTCAGAGGATGTAGGTACCTCAGAATGGTTGCGCGGATTTGAAATAATGACAGCCGGAATGCCTAATCTTGTATTTTCTGCTGCTGCTTGAAGCTGATTATTATATTTGGCGATTACATCGGCACTTGGTGATTCACGAAAAATAAAATAGCGGGTGTTTTGATTAATCATCTTATTCGGGAGTTTTAATTTACCATTTGTAAATTTCGGAAATTCAGGAATAATTAACATTCCCGCTTTTTCCTCAAGAGTCATCCGCGAAACGAGATCTTTAACACGTACTTCATCTGCAAGCTGCCAATTTTCATATGGATCAAGCTTCTTATTGCCATTCAAATCTTTGAACTGTTTTCCATTGACAGTTATTTTTCCAATTACTCGATACTCCATCTCTGGTTGAGCATTGCCTCTTACCTCTGCACTTACCTGTGGTAATAAAAGTGAAACGGATAAAAAGACAGCTAAAGAAGAAGTTATCATTTTCTTTATTCTAACTTTCATTTTTTCTTCCCTTCCTTTTTTTGAAGAATTTTCTAATTCTCTATTACTGTCTCTTTTTCACATGTAATTTATCCGAAAAATTAAATTGAGTTAGCTATATGGCAACTTAAACTTGTTCNNATATTTTGGTAATCACACATGAAATTAATCAAATTATAGTACGTGCTCTTTTTTCCATAATAAAATAAGCCCGCTTTGAATTAATTTCAAGCGAGCTTTGAATTGAACTAATTTTTCCAGAGAAGTCCTTAGTAGTCTTCCAGATCAGTTCTAGACAGTTCGTCGTAGAACTGGACGAAAACTAGTTCAGAAATTCCTATGTATATACAATCAACTAAAGGTTTAACAATCATCACAAACCATTGTTGCTGTAAGCATTTCTGGCGGGACCGCCTGGGAATCGAACCCAGCTGGCCACTCACGGTGGTCACAGATGGTTTTGAAGACCACGGAGGACTTTTCCTTTTAATATTATTATCACCGCACTTAAATTAATATCAGCATAAAATAGAACATTTATAAAGGGCGCGGTCAAAGGTTGTATTATTTATATTTCAATAATTCCTATTCCTAATGGACATTTTAATATTGGAGGTGAATTACATGACTGATAGGAATATTCCAAATGTAAGTTTAGGTGGGAAAATAGTCAAGGAAAAGGGTAATGGTGGAGATCAAGTACACGGACACGAAAAGGAAAATAAAAATGAAAAATTTAATACTAATCCTAAAGTGGATTTAAGTAATGATTATGAACCAGTCAACTATATGTGTTGACTGGTTTTTCTAGTTTACAGGCCATTCCAGCTTTCCTTTGCTCAATCTAATACAATTTCACTGTAAACACACCAAAGGCTTAATACGAATGTTTACGGGCTTACAATTTTCACGTTAAAGTATAAAATTAATTAAGCCACCATTATTGGTGGCTTAAATATATTCAGGTATAATATCTTTAATTTCTTGCTCTGCATTTTCTAATCCGGATAACCATAGTTCAACCAATTTTACACCATCAATTAACTCAATATTTAATCCTTCAGCATATTCCTTTGCTGCCTTAGTGAATGAGCTTGTTGTTATTACATAACCGCCTTTTGCTCCATGTTTAACCATATTAGAATGTAAAATAGCTATTGGATCAAATTTCATATCTCCTTTGTAACACTTTACTTGACCAAGGAATCTGCCTTCGTCAGTTTCGTGTTCAAAGTCCACTCCGAAATCACCAGTCGGCGGTGATACCCATGTACTACCTCCCCTTGCACTTTCAAAGACTTCTGCAACAAAGGATTCAAATGTGATCGGATCTTGTTTGATAAAAACTGAATTTTCTCTCACTGCATTTTTATCATCATCTGGCTCTTTCCTAAACCTTAAATATAATCCCATTGCCAATGTTTGTTTCATTTCTTCACTTGTGTCTATGTGTTCAGCTAATAAAGCAGTTTTGTAATTAGTTCGTCTTTTAGTCAATTGAAACTGTATGAAAGCTGCCACTAACACAACAGCGACCATAACTTCTACTATTAACATTTTAACCGCCTCCTAATTTAAGATATTGGCGAGAATAGAACATAATATTCATTGTGATTTATTATTTTTAATTTTATTGAATCTTTCACCTTATAACATTCGTATTAATGGAATAGAAACTTTCCTCAGGAGGGATTTACATGTCAATAAATAAAATTAGATCAATGCTCTATGGGACAGCTAAGATTTTAGGGGATGTAAATGCAGTCAAAAAGGGGAAAATCGGAAAGAGGATTGTAAGACGGATTGCTGGGAAATCAACAAGCAGGTTGTTACGGAATTTGTTTAAATAAAAACAGTTAACAATCGGGATTTCCCAAATNNAATTTAGATTTAGACTTTTCAGTTTCATTAATGCTTCATTAATATTCGAGACGGGAAGAATTTTTGCTTTATATCCATTTTCATCATCAGAAGCTCCGACTAACCTTCGAAATTCTTCAGGTAAAAGACTCAACAACGTAAATCGGAGCTTTAATCGGACGAAAACGTTTATATATCGGTTCATCAATCCACATTTTTTCTTCGTATGCGTATCGAAGGAACGCACGCACAGACCTTACTCAAATGTTTACCGTCATAGGCGAATAATCTATTTCCTCAAGCATCCACGAAATCCAAACAGTAAATACCTCAGTCTTCATTTCGTCCGCCTTTAAATCACGCCCCAAATAGTTCATAAGATAACTGAAATTTTTATAATGCTCTGAGATTGTTCTTTTCGCAAGCCCTTCACCCTTCTTTACGATCATAAATTCCTCAAACATTTCCGTCATTAGCATAGAAATATCAGTAATTGTTTCTCGCTTATACCTTCCTGTTAGTCCTTTTCGCATTACAAAAAGCCCCTTTCACATATTAATAGGTGTAAGAGGCGAACGAAATTTACCCAAACAGTTTGTTATGACTATTAAAACGGTCTTAATTAACAGTCCCAAACGGTCTTTCACAAAACTATTCGAAAACTGTGTTTGATAAAATTAATAGCCAACAACTTAATTGAGAGTTTAAAAAACTGTTCAAACCATTGAGGCTGTAAGCATTTCTGGCGGGACCGCCTGGGAATCGAACCCAGCTGACCACACACGATGGTCACAGATAGTTTTGAAGACTACGGAGGACACCAGTACCTATAATTGATTGATTTCATTGAATTTTCTACAGTTTCCACACAATTAACATGCTGCTTTGCTTTGTCTAATAATCTAAATGTATCCATCATTAGCAAATCCCCAACATGTCCACTTGGCGTTCCAACTCAGATACCTTCCGCAATAATTCTCTATTTGCCTGTTCATTCTTTTTATTAAATAATCCCATTTCTATCTTCTCCCATCTGATTAATATGTGTTAATACAAAAATAAAAAGCATTCCAGAAGGAATGCTTAATTTTGATATTTTGGTACTTCAAAATATTGATAAAAAGGATATTTAAAATTATCACTCTTCACTTTAAATAATTGTTGATCTTTAATTTGCTCATTTAATCTATGACAAGCTATCTTTGCTTCTTATTCAGTTTCACAGTAAAATTGCCACGTATGGATAATATCTTTTATTTCCATATCTTCATCTGGATTTACGTCACACATTTCAATAAGAAAAATATTACTCCTCATCATCTTTCTTATTGAGTTTCACAGAAACTGAAAAACTTGTGGCTTCATAGGATTTAAATGTTACAGTTTTTGGATCTGGTGATACCACCTCTACAACAACTTCTCTATGAGGATTTCTAGTCTCATGATCTACTTTGATTTCATTAAGTTTATTATTTAGTTCTTCTAAACTAGAAGCACCTACTAAAGTAATCATTCCCATTTCACTCATTAAGCTATTCCCCTCCTTTCTGCCAAATTACCTACTAAATTCGACAAAAGAGAGGAATTACCTTCCAAAAATACTGCAAAATGATTATATTACCTAGTCTAATATGATAATTGTAGGTTTCTACTGACCAGTTCTCAAATCTAAAATGACCATAAGCAATAGGATCTTCTCTTATTAATCTTGGGAAAGGGAGGTTTCATAATAATTCTTTTGCTTTATCAAGTGTAATACCTTACATTTCAGACAAAAAAATAAACACTTTCCATCAAATAATTATTTAATTAATATTTACTAAAACTTCTTTCCTAAAAAATATTCCCATATGGTAATATAA
>NZ_JBALPC010000160.1:0-1558 GCF_036965225.1 Bacillus sp. JJ1474
CATATATATAACACCGTGGGCAAAGTGCAAAACTTTTAAAACTCCGTATACCATTGTTAGCCCAAGCGCTATTAATACATATACAAAACCTAATGCTATCCCATTAATTAACTGTTCAACTATCAAGTCATCCCACCCCTTTACCGTTATAAAGGAAAACAAGGGATACAATAATAAATTGAATCCCTTTTATCTCCACTTATAAAATTAATATGTTTTTGAATGTAGGTATTTAAATTCTCCATTTTCAACTTTCATGAATACAATTGGCTTAACGACTTCATGATTTTCATCAATTGTAATATTTCCGGAGGTGCCTTCTAAATCTTTAGTTGAATTAATTGCTTTAGCAATTTCCTCTCTATCAGTACTTGAACGTTCAATTGCATCCTTTATCGTTAATACCGCATCATAGCTTTGGGAAGCTGTAATACTTAAATCGGTATTGAATTTTTCCTTATAGGCTTTAACAAAGTTTTGAACAACTTCTCTCTCATCTGCCGTATAGAATGAGGTAGTAATGACAGTTCCTTCAGCATGATCACCAGCTAATTCGAGAAATTTTGGTGCATCCAACCCATCAATGCCGATTATTCTAGATTCTAGGCCCATTTGTTTTGCTTGGCTTACGATGGAAGATCCCTCATTGTAGTAGGCTACAACAAATAAAGCATCAGGTTTTTGTTCCTTTATAGCAGATAACGCTGAATTAAAATCAGTATCACCCATATTAAATTGTTTACTTACTAAAACTTTTCCGCCTAGTTCACTTATTTCTTTCTCTAAAGCGACCTGGCTTTCGGTTCCATAATCAATATTCATATACACAATACCAAAGGTTTTTAATTTTTCTTCATTAACTGCATAATCAGCAAGAGCTTTTGCTTGTACATTGGAGGTATAGATCATTCTAGAAACGTAGTCCCCGCCCTTTGTAGCTTCCGGATGTTTCGCATATGAAACAATCATTGGTACGCCTTCTTTTTGTGCCAGAGACGCCGCTGCTAAAGTTGGACCTGAATAAGCCCCGCTAATAACGGCAGCTACCTTATCACTATTTATTAACTTTTGAACACCTTTTGCGGCTTCTTGCGGCTTACCTTGGTCGTCAACAGAAATTATTTCTACCTTTTGTCCATTAATTCCACCATTTTCATTAATTTGATCTACAGCTAGTTGTGAAGCATTTAAACTTATTTGCCCGTCAGTTGATGTTGGTCCTGTTAATGGTCCAAACCAACCAATTTTTATAACATCTTGGGTATTCTTTTTTGAATCGGTAGAGCCTTCCTTTCCATCTGTATTTTCTGAACTACAAGCTGATAATATTAAAGAAAAAACTAATAATAATAGATAGAGCATTTTTTTCATGCAATCTCACCCCAGATAATTTTTATTGAGTTATCAGTAAATAGGACTTGGAGTTTCTCATGTTGTAAAAAATTTTACTTCCTTTTAGTGGCATAAACTATTATTCTGACGTTTCCTACGATGTAAACTCTAGTTTAGTAGTAGAATTTTACCTAGGTAACTTCTAAATCTTTATTCAAAAAAGCAA
>NZ_JBALPC010000160.1:1606-4537 GCF_036965225.1 Bacillus sp. JJ1474
TACAAGATAGCGCTTACTTTAATAACAACTCTTTCAATCTACGATTTTTCAATTGATCATTCTTACGAGAATCTGTTTAGAAATGAAACTAATCCCCTCTCATCATTTTTTCGAATCAATTAATATTTTTGCAAGAAGTGTGCCAAAGAAACTATTTATCCAAAATCTCAAATTAAAATGGATAATCTGATCTTGTGCATACGAAATAGTCCACAATTTCTACAAAGTAATACATAAATAGTGCAGATGAATTTTGCTTTTTTAATATTAATTAGTGTATTTTTGGATAATTCATTTAATCGGAAACACTTATAATGCGCAGATGGATTTTGCAATATTTTCTGAAAATTAATCGAAGAAGCGTTAAATGTCTTGAAAACGATTCCATCTATTCTGTGCAGATGGATTTTGCATGGAGCAGATATATCATCCATTTTTGCAAATAAAAACACCAACCTGCTCGGCCGATGTTTTTATTCTTATAACACTTTGCTTAAAAAAGCTTTAGTTCTTTCATGCTGAGGGTTTTCAAAAATTTCTTTCGGGGCATTTTCTTCTACAATGACACCCCCATCCATAAATAAAACACGATCTCCCACTTCTCGGGCAAATCCCATTTCATGCGTTACAACGACCATTGTCATTCCTTCTTTAGCCAATTGTTTCATTACTTCAAGCACTTCTCCAACCATTTCCGGATCTAGTGCTGAGGTCGGCTCATCGAAAAGCATGATTTTTGGCTTCATCGCTAAAGCTCTTGCAATCGCAACCCGCTGCTTTTGCCCGCCTGATAATGAATCTGGATAGACATCTGCTTTTTCCTCAAGTCCGACTTTTTTCAGGAGCTCAAGACCTGTTTTCTTAGCTTCCTCTGCAGAAATTTTTCTCACTTGCATTGGAGCAAGCATGATATTTTGAATGACCGTTTTATGCGGAAATAAATTAAATTGCTGAAAAACCATTCCGACTTCGGTTCTTACTTTATTAATATCTGTTTTTTTATCGGTTATATCAACTCCCTCAATCGTAATATGACCGCCTGTTATCGATTCAAGCAAATTAATACATCTTAAGAATGTAGATTTTCCTGATCCTGATGGACCAATCACAACGACAACTTCCTGTGGTTGTATAGAAGCACTAATATCTTTTAAAACTTCATTTTGTCCGAATGTTTTTTTTAAGTTCTTCACTTGAATCATTCTGTTGTCAACCTTCTTTCAAGTTTATTCAATAAGAAGCCTAATGTTGTTGTTAACACAAGGTAAATGAGCGCAGCTGTAAGATAAGGCTCCCACACACGGAAAGTTTGACTTGCTAATGCTCGTCCATAGTACATAAGTTCAGGTGTCGCCACGATTGCTGCGAGGGAGGACTCTTTAATAAGGACAATGAACTCATTCCCAAGAGGAGGGATCATTCGTTTGAAGGCTTGAGGCAATATGACATGTTTCATTGCTTGAACATGGGACATGCCTAGAGAACGAGCTGCTTCCATTTGTCCTCTATCAATGGACTGAATACCAGCACGAAAAATTTCTGCAATATAGGCACCTGCAATTAAGGAGAGTGCAATAATACTAGCCACAATCCCATTCGTATGCCCAATAAATAATGGTACGATCCCGAAATGAATTAATAATATTTGAACAAATAAAGGAGTTCCGCGGAAAAATATTATGTAACAATTAAAAATAAATGCAAGCGGCTTATTTTTCACCATTTTCCCTAAGCCGATAAATAAACCAAGAATGGTTCCAAATATAATACCTACAATTGACAAACCAATCGTTAATAATGTCCCCTTTACAAAGAAAGGAATATATTCTACTAAGATGTCAATCCTGAAATCCATTGCCCTTCCCCCTATGTAAATCAAAATTGCGTAACTTTCCTTTCTGCGTTACGCAATTCTGATTTAATTATTTATTTTTGCTGAGCTAAAATGGTCTCTACATCTGGTTCAACTCCGAACCATTTCTTATAAATCTCAGAATAAGTTCCATTTTTCAAGACTTCAGTAACAGCCACATCAAAGTCTGCTTTTAATTCACTGCCTTTTGGAAACATGAGGCCGTAAAATTCATTTTCAAAGCCTTCTTTATCGCTAATAACATTTAGCTTATCGTTTGGATTATTTTGGGCATAAGCCTGAACTACTGCATTATCGGCAACAACTGCATCTGCACCGCCACTCGTTAATTCCAAAATCGCTAAATTATTATTATCAAACTTTTTAATGTTTTTATTGTTTAAGCCTAGTATTTTCTCAACTGCCGCTTCCCCAGTCGTTCCTCCAAGAACTGCCACTACCTTGTCATTCTTTAAGTCAGCCGCACTCTTAATATCACTGCCCTCTGGAACTAGAATCTCATTCGTTGATAAATAGTATGGTACTGAAAAATCATATGTTTCTGATCGCACATCATTAATTGTAATCGCACAAATCCCCATATCCGAAAGCTTGTCTTTTACCTCGACAAATAGAGGATCCCAGCCAACATTAACCATTTCAAATTCGTAGCCTGCTTCCTTAGCAACGGCATTCATAAAGTCAACGTCAAAGCCTTTCATTTCACCTTTATCTAAAAATACAAATGGCGCATAGTTTGCCTCTGTTGCGATTTTAAGTTTTTTCTTACCTTCACCTGAAGCTGCACTATCACCGCTGCCCTCTGAAGTCTTTTGGCTCGTACCGCAAGCTGATAGAATAAGAGAGAAAACCATTACAATAGCTAATAGTGTAAACCTTTTCATTTTAATGCCCCCTTTAATTTTAAAAAGCAGTACATTTTATTCACGTAATGTCTTGGAAGCAATTTCCTTTCAGGTTTTGGAAAAATCTCAACCCCCTCTCCATATTTTTTTCTAATCAAATAATCTTTTGCAAGGATTGTGCCAAAATAACTAATTCTATATATTTCTAATACT
>NZ_JBALPC010000161.1:0-3208 GCF_036965225.1 Bacillus sp. JJ1474
GCTAAATTAAAAGCTATGGTTTTTATCGATGAACTGGTGGGCTGCTTAACGATTAAAATAATTAGCAATTCAAGTTATAAAAATTTATATACCTAGTTATAAAAACAGCAAGTAGAACCCAACCAACTCTGATTGGGTTTTGTGATTTATACAAAACAGATGTCCTTCTTACCTCTTTCAACGCTTATTCATTTATTTAGACGAATTCCACTTAAATCATTGTTAATCATTACAACAAGTCCCTTTCTCTTCAATATGACCAGACTTATTAACTTTTGTCTTCAAATACTTCTCGTTATATTCCGAAATATCCCCCCAAATAGATTCTCTACCTGAAACCTCAAGACCTGCTGTTTTTAATGCTTGAAGTTTTTTAGGGTTGTTGGTTATAAGTGTAACAGGTTTTGTGCGTAATGCTTTAAGGACAAGAATTGCATCTCCATAATTTCTAGAGTCATCAACAAAACCAAGTGCCTCATTGGCTTCAACAGTGTCATAACCATTCTCTTGTAAAATGTAAGCCATCGCCTTACTAAATAAGCCAATTCCTCTTCCCTCATGGTTAGCTAGATAAAATAAAGCACCATTCCCGTGTTCTGAAATCATTTTCATGGATTGCTTTAATTGGAAACCACAATCACATCTCTTACTACCAAAAATATCGCCCGTATGACAGATAGAATGCAATCTAATAATAGCATTATCGTCATATTCAAAATCACCATAGACTAGGACGCTGGATTGTTGTAGCTCGGCTAGGTTTACAGAAGATAATTTATCAATAATCCTTTCAAAATCCTCCGTTACCTCATCACAATTCAGCCAGCAATACCAATGGAAAACAACAGTATCTCCATATAAATTAACAGGAAGCCTAATCGGACCAACTAAATAAATAGCACGTTTATTGGTCTTAATTAATTGGATTTTGTCTTCTAAAACCCCTAAGACTTTAGTGTCGAATGTTTTTTTCATATTCCGATCTCCTTTTTTAAAATAGTATTTACTACGACAACAAATAAACTCATGGAATTGTGGCAATCTTACTTTTTTTTCTTATAAGAAACTTTTTTTCATCCCTTTTACATTTTTAGTTAGCTGACAAAAGGTTTCTCTAGACCCACTAGATGTTTTTGTTCAATAATATAAATGTAATTAATTAAACGGGGGAAAATTACGTAAGAACAAGCATATTGGATTTAAAAAGAGTAGAACACTTGAGGGAAGCATGTACAAAAAGATACTGAAACTATGACACAAAATTACTAAATATCGTGTAAACCTCTGTTATTCCCGCACTTGCTGCTCATTAATCTATTGGCATATTGAATTTATTAATTGCTGTTTTTAGATCCTCGTTTCTAATATGAGTATAAATCGTTTCAATGGAAGAATGTCCAGGTCGTCTTAGCTTTGGTACATCATTTATTTCAGCTTGTTATCTTGTAGCAACAAATGGCGCAACTTATGTACAGATTAAGAAGGTTTACCGAATGCTGTGGCGTTAGCAACCTAGTAGGTAACTTTGTGTCAATCTACATAAGAGTTGCCCTTTTACGTCAAAGAAATTGACATAAGGTACCTTTCCTTTCTTTTTCTTTTGCTAACCCTTCTCCTTTAGGAAAAAATAGAAAATCATATTCATCAGAAGTAGTAATAGGTTTGCTTTTATTTTCCAAAATATTCAGCTCCATTTAGATAGGATAGACATAAAGATAGACTTGAATAAGCTTATAAAACAAATGTTTTCTATAAAAAAAGAGAGGTTTCTACACCTCTCATTTACAAATATTATTTAAACAATACCTAAGTTCCTTAAGCATCAGCTCATTTTGACTGGGGAACTGCAATCATTATGCCTTGTATAAAACTTTAATTTCCCCTTCCGTTTGGAAACAATTAGTCTAATCCCGTCTACTTTCTATTCACAGAGATAATCAGTATTATTATCTTCAATTACAACGTCTCTTTCTTTAAAGGCATAGATGAGCTAGGGATTAATTCTTCACTTTCAATCACCCGGGTTTTCTTGGCAATGCTCTCCCTCCTTAAATAATTTTCTAGTCTCTTATACATATTACACAAACAAGTGTTCTTGTTATTAATCTTTTAATATATTAAAAAGTCCCCACCTTCAGAGATGGGAACAATTACATTACAAATAGTCCTTGCCAGTCTTAGCCACTATCATCGTATCCTGAATATACTTTGCTGATTTATGCAGCCACTCAGTTTCCTGCTCGTCCAATTTAATTTCTAATTGCTTTTCCACGCCATTTCGCCCAATTACACATGGCATGCTTAGTGCAACATCTCCATCATAGCCATATTGCCCATGTAAGGTTGTGGAAACTGGATATACACTACGTTCATCAAGCATGATGGCTTTTGCTAATGTAATTGCGGCCTGGGCCACTCCTGCATTTGTCCATCCTTTATTATTTAAAACAGCAAATGCTTCTTTAACGACCTGCTGACCCATTTTCTCTCTGTTTAAAGGTTCTTTTCCATCAAAAACTTGATCCAATTCACCTTCTCCAAACCCTTTCACATTTAAGCGGCTAAAAACAGGGAAGGCTGTATGGCCGTGCTCACCCATCATATATCCTGTTACACTTTTTGGATCAATATTGTAATTCGAAGCAACGACATAGCATAAACGTGCAGAATCAAGCATCGTCCCAGTTCCAAAGACACGACCCTTCGGATAGCCAAATTCATTTTCAGCAATATAAACCATTGTATCTAATGGATTTGTAATCATTATCACAATGGCTTCCTTCGTATACTTAGTTATCCCAGTCATTACCTCTCGAATAACCTCTGCATTCTTTTCAGCCAACAATGCCCGGTCTGGCATTGCATCCTCATCAGTTTTCAGGACACTTGGACCAGCGGCACAAATAATAACATCTGCGTCTGCACATTCTGAATAATCACCTGAACGAACTGTCGTGTTGGACATATATGTAAGGGCAGTTGCGTGAGATTGGTCTAATGCTTCGCCAAAAGCAACTTCCTCTCTACTATCAATAACAGCAATTTCAGAAAAAAGGCCAAGCTTCATAGCATCGGCTAAAACGTATGATCCAACATGCCCAACGCCAACGATGACTAATTTATTTTTTTTCATACTAATACCTCCTAAGCTTTCGTCAAAGATGTTACCTTTAAATAATATTTCACAAAAATAGCTACAAGTAAATGG
>NZ_JBALPC010000161.1:3218-42776 GCF_036965225.1 Bacillus sp. JJ1474
ATTGAATAATTAAAAATATTAATATTCATACGGTTAAGGCTGTATTTTCCCCGCTAAATAGGAAACATTATACTTGGCAGTCAAAGACAGGAGGGAAAAAATGAATAAGCAGCGTGCAAAACAAATATCAGAATCACCAGAGATACATAAAGTTACGTATAACGGCAAGCAAGTTTATATTCAGCATGTAAATGAAGATGATACCGCAAGAATTTACCCCCTGGATGATCCAGCAAATGAGCAGGATGTGTCTTTGTCTCAATTAAAGGAATAACCAACACAAAAGGCGCTATCCTGATTACTTTTCTAAAGCAGGAATGCGCCTCATTTAAAATATAATATTAATTTCAGCCTTTTCGATTTAATGATTTCATATCTTAATCCCAAACAAACCTTTCCCCACAAAAAGGAATAAACATTAGCTTTGTTTTCCCAAGCTCAATGACGTCATATGGTTTCAGTTCGTCAGCTGTTATGACCTCTTCGTCATTTAAATAGACAAGTCCCCGTGATTCACCAGGGTACACTCGGAACTGACGTTTTTTTGGACTAAAGCTGACAATGGCATGATTCTCTCTAGAAATTGCTTCATCCCCTGCAATACAAATATCCATTTTATCAGATCGGCCGATAAAGTTTCGTTCACTTCTTATCCGAAAATCCTTGCCTTTATCAGGTCCCTCTACACACACTAACCAACCAACTACTGGATCAATCCCCATTTGCTTGCGGAAAACAGCTACCGTTTTTCCATCCTGTTGGTTAGGTGGAACAGGGGTATTTCGAATATCATTTCGTATCTTGGCTACGGTCTTGCCTAATTCAGCATTTTCATTTGGGATCTTTGCCTGAGTTTTGGAAGGGTCATTTCCAGCAGGCTGCCTCATCGGCATTGTCATCCCAAGATTTAAATCAATATTGACCCCACAATGAGGACATAAACTATGTTTGGCTTCATCATAATAATGACCATTTATACACCTTTTCACGATCCTATCCCCCTTCTACCTCAGTTGCGGAAATAAGCCACTTAAAAATGCCGTCTGAACGAATAAAGCTATGAATTAATGTGCTTTTCGCCTCGGAATTTTGCGTACCGTCCGTGTAAGTCAAGGTTTGAACTACTTTTGCTTTTGCAGTCTCTCCTTGTATCTCTAAAACTTCAATACTTTCAATTGTTGCTTGGATCTCGTCATAGGTTTCAAAGAAACTAGTAATGCTCTGCTTTGTAAGGCCTGCTGAACTTGGATCAATGGTACTTAAATAGGTCTCTACATCCTCATCCTCAAACGCAAACCCATTAGCGTAAATGGTGATTTCGATTTCCAAATCATCAGAGTAAACGTCTGTTCCTTGGTTATTATACATATCTTCAATCTTTTCCATATCGGGATGTGTCAGATTATTCTCTTTAAAATATTTAAAATCTGCTAAAACAAAATCCTTAAACGATTTATTTTCCAAAATTATTTCATCTTGATGTGAAGAATAAAGGGCTAATGCCGCATTAAATTGATTAGAAAATAAATAGGCATGGGCAAGATTCGCTTTAAACTCAATATTGCCCGGATCGAGCTCGAGCGCCACTTCTGCTGATTCGATCGCATCGTCAGACATTTTATTTAATAATTGAATATAGGACAACATCCCGTAAGAGTTTGCTAACTCAACATAATCATCTTGAAAAACAGGATCATCTTCAAGCAATTCCTCTAGTATATCCACACTTTCCTCTATATCTTTAAGTGCATATTCGTAATAACCTAAATTACTTTTGATAAGAGAAATATTTCTATATAATACGCCTATCGAATATAGGGCATCAAAATCATATTCATTCACTTCATAAAGAACCTTTGCCATATCCCTAGCTTGAATATAATGTCTTAGCGCATCCTCCTGTTCATTTTTCATATCTAGGTTATAGCCTTTATCCCAATATTCATTTACAATTGAAAGCTTCTTAATTTTTATGGTTTCTTCATCGACTGGCAGATCTATTCCCTTACTAACTTCTAGGTGGACTAAATCGTTTTCATTTACCTTTTGGTCGGGGTTAATAGATTGCTTTATTACCCATCCTTTTTCGAGGAATAAACTTTCAACATAAGTGACATTACCGAACTTTAATCCTTCTTTTGCTAATAGTTCCTTTGCTTCTTCCTCGCGGATATCCATAATATTTGGAACAGTTACTTGTTTGGTAACGGGTTTAGGTGCTTCCTGAGTTTTATTGACGGCTACTGGGGCATCCTTCGTTTTCACTATTTCTTTTCCCGCTTTTGCACCGAATAGGATGGTTGCAGCAAAAATACCAGCAAACAAAAGGATCGCAACCGCCGCTCCTCCGCCAATCCAAACCCATTTTGAAATTCCCGTTTTCTTTGCCGATTCTTGATGCTGGGAAACTGTCGCCTTCGTTACCTGCTTAACTGGTCCTTTACTATTGATTTCATTCGTTTTATTCGAAACGGGCGCTGATTCATGTAAATTCTCAAGCAGCTCCTGCTGAAATTCTTCCATTGACTGGAAGCGGTCTGTTGACTTTACAGATAATGCCTTCATCAGTGCGGCTTCTGCTTTTGCCGGAATATCAATACCAAGCTTAGATGGTGGAATGATAGCATCCTCTTCTAACCGATCAAGAGATTCAGGTGGTACATGACCAGCAATGGCGCGATAAAATGTAGCAGCCGTTGCATATACATCTGTCCAAGGTCCTTGTTTTCCTTTACTTCGGTATTGTTCTTCTGGTGCATATCCAGGCTTTAATATAACGGAAATGCTTTTACTAAATTCTGTTATGGCGTGGCGAGCCGCTCCAAAATCCAGTACTTTAACTTGACCTTCGGCGGTAATGTAAATATTATCCGGACTAATATCCCGATGAAGTGTCTCTGACCGGTGAACCTCCCTTAATGCATCCATAACAGGCATCATGATCATAAGGGCAGTTTGATAATGGACTTTTCCTCCCTGCATTTCTAGGTATTGCTTGAAATCGACACCTTCTAAATAGTACATAACTAAATAGGCGGTTCCATTCTCTCTAAAGAAATCCCGTACTCCAACAATTCCAGGATGATTATTATATTGAGCCAAAGTTTTTGCCTCATCTAAAAACTTATTCAAGCCATGCTCAAAATGAGAATTAAGACTGCCTGAGAATACGGATACCATCGTATGCCCAGGAGATCTTGTTGCAAAATCCCGAGGCATATATTCTTTAATGGCAAGCTTCATATCGAGATTTAAATCCCATGCTAAA
Organism: Bacillus sp. JJ1474; assembly: GCF_036965225.1. Classification (NCBI taxonomy): domain Bacteria; kingdom Bacillati; phylum Bacillota; class Bacilli; order Caryophanales; family Bacillaceae; genus Bacillus; species Bacillus sp. JJ1474. The sequence continues at coordinate 6,487 of NZ_JBALPC010000161.1, forward strand.
TACGTTATGCCAAAACCTCCATGTCCAAGAACTCTCCCCAAAAGGTATTTCTCATGCAGAATCGTTCCAGGCGGTAAATGCTGTGGTGCTTCTGCGGCCGACTCTGTAACCCAGCCACAGTGGGGGCATATATGATCGGATCCCTTATCTCCCATACACCCTAAACAAAGATGATTAATATCCGCCATCCCTTCACCTCATTCTGACAAATTATTCACTTACAAACACAGCAATGGCGCTGTAATTATCATTGTTTTCGAGAGTACGCCCCTTTAGATTAATCTCCATTAATTGAAGCCAGTCTGAAGGAGTTGAACATATTAGCCTAGTATTCTCCATTTCTTCTTCTGTGATATATTCCCAAAACCCATCAGAACATAGCAAGAAGGAATCCCCAGGATAAACGGTTATTTCATTTTCAGGAAAAGTTGCTTTGACAGCTCCTTCTGACCCTAACACTCGAAATAACCGGTTCCGATCCTCGTGAAAGCGAATTTGGTCGGCTGTTATTTCTCCTGCATTGACAAGAGCTTGGCATACACTATGATCCTTTGTTTGTACCATTACCTTTCCATTCCTGATCATATATAGACGGGAATCTCCTACATGTGCCCATGTGGCAAAACTATTTTTACATAATAGGACAACGACGGTCGTTCTCATTGGTTTTGCATTTGTTTCTAATAGTAGATGTTTGCGGATAACCTTTTGTGTTTGTTCAATGCCTTCCTTTAGCCATTGAATATCATTTCTCATCTGGGATTCTTGTAAAATAGTTTCTACCGCAAGTCTTGATGCAACCTCCCCAGCCTGATATCCGCCAAGTCCGTCAGCAACTACCCAGCATCCACCGTTTTCCAACTCATTAAAACCAATGAAATCTTGGTTAACTTCCCTTCCGCCTTTATTTGATATTGAAGCTGAGCTATACTGCATTATTTAATCTCCCAGCTTACTTCAAACATATTTTCCTTCGAGGTTAAATAAAAGCGATCACCTGAACGCAATTGAGTTATTTTCCCTTGGGGAATCCGTTCACCTGATACAAGATATGTCCCATTAGAACTGTGATCCTCAATCATGAACGTCTGATTATAATGATCATATCGGATCGTACAATGCTTCCTGCTAATCTCTTCAGAATTATGAGGATAAACAAACTGGCATTGCTTTGCATCCCGTCCAATTGATAAATGAGTCCCATTTAATTCAATTGTTTGGCCGGCAAAATAACCAGAAAGTCCCTTTAATTTTGGCACTGAACTTGGAGAGGAAGGTATAATAGGAACAGAAGGTGCTGCTTTTCCAGGTTTATTTCCTTTTTTCCTTGTCATTAAAATGATCACGACAATGATAATAAATAAGAAAAGTAAACCTGCTGCAGCTATTCCGATTATCCACCATATAGCTGTAGATTTTTCTTCAGTATCGTCAACTATTACTTCGACAATCGGATTACTGGCAGTTAAATAGTTAATTCCTCTAGATTCTAGCATTGGAATCAATTCTTCGATTTGGACGGCTCCATTTATCCCAGAAGCACTAGTAACTCCAAATGTATTAATCCCGATTACTTGACCATTTACATTTAGGAGCGGACCACCAGAATTTCCAGGATTAATATTGACGTCAATTTGCAAGATTCCCCTGCCGCCTTGGGTAGATATTTTACTGATAATTCCTTTCGTGATCGTTACATCATTAGGTTCACCAGATGGAGTATCATCGATTAAATCTGCATCTCCAGGGAAGCCTAAGGCATATACCTCTTGGCTTGCTTTTACCTCATCACTCTTTCCTAACTCCATAGGAGGCCGTTTAAATAGATCCTGCGACAATTCTAATATAGCCAAGTCCTTAATTTTGTCATAAGCGATAACAGTCGCTTCAATTTGGTCCTCCTTTGAAAGGAGAATCGTGACACCATTTAAATTTGGTTCTACAACATGATAGTTAGTGACGATATGACGGACAGGCTCTGAATTGCCAACAGCAAAGCCAGTTCCTGTATATAAGCCTCCATCTGAACCATAGCAAAGAATCCTTACTACACTGTTTCTAAGCTCATCGATCGATCTAGATTCCGCAATTGCTGCATGAGAATAGAAAAACAGTATAACAATGGAACATAGGAAAGTAATTAAAGTCCTATGAAAGGAGCTATTCCGCTTATTCATTTTTGGCATTTCCATCCCCTCTTCCCTTTAAATCTGTCCTAAAGTCAAAATGGCTACGGTCGCATTATCTTGATGAGGCTTTTGTTTCTTTAGCACCAACTCAATTAATCTATCTGCTGCTTCTTGTGTTAATAAGGAACTGCATACATCCATCATCTCCTCATTTGAAACAGATCCATAAAGACCATCGCTGCAGAGGATAATGGAGTTCCCCCTTTCTAGCGGAATCGGGTCTAATGAAACATCGAGCTCCTCGATTTCCTCTAAACCTAGAAAACTCGTTAAACTTTCTCTTTGAGGATCATTTTCTGCCTCCTGCCGGGAGATTTGACCAGAAGCTGCTTTTTCCTCCAGCTCTTTAGCATAAATATGATCCGTAGTCAGCTGCTTTACAGTATGATTTTGGTACAAATAAATTCGGCTATCTCCAACAGATAACCAGTACAATTGATTCTTGAAAACAACGGCAGCAATTAGTGTTGTCCCGACTCCTCTTTCTAACCCATTTTGTTTGGCAAATGCTTTAACAGATTTATTCGCCTCTTGAACTGCAGATACTAATTTGTCCGGTATAGAATCTATTTCATTGGATTCCTGATAATGTTTGACAAAAGTTTGTACTGCAAGGAAACTAGCTTCCTTTCCACCTATAAATCCACCCATTCCATCAGCTAAAACCGCGAGAACTCCATACTTATTCATGAATGGCTGATCATGAATATCTGTGAACGCAAATGAATCCTGCTGCTCAGAGCGGCTTCCGATATGCTGGGCATTACCAGGAATAACGATAAAAGGTAAATTTGTTTTTGTTATGGGATCAGGTATAGTTGCTATTTGACGCTTCTTTAAAGCTTTAATATGAATAGGCAAATATATAGTCAAAACTAAAATACCCAATATAATAAGGTACCCCCACCATGGCAAGCTTTTAAGTATGTTTTTTACATTTGGAAAATCTTTTGAAACGGTATTCATAGTAGCTGTGAAAAAAACTAGCATCATGTTTAAAGCACCTTCAATCTAAAATAGATTTTGTAAATACAAAGGACGAATTATACTATGTGTATAGGACATGACACTAAGTACCATTAAACTGCTGGCTATTGATAAGCTAATTGATAAAAAGTGATTCTCAAGACGCCTAAATAATAGATAAAAGAATAATGAAATCCATATAAAAAGTGTACTGATAATTAACAATTGAAGGATCGCAAAAGATACAAGGGAATGGAAAGCCAGGTTAACAAAAGCTCCTGCTAATGAGAGGGGAATAAACATTTCACGGATATTTTTTATGATAGGGATGGCCTTTTTTTCCGAAGAATAATTAGAAATAATAGGGATAAGAAAAAAAGGTAACGTACTTCCAAATAAGATTCCAGTTGTGACACGAATAAAGTTATTTGTTGAATAAACACCTAAGTAAGATCCGAACCCGTCAACTACTAATGGCAATAGGAGAATTAATAGGAAAAAGCTATTTTTTTTATTAGGAATGGTTATATTCTTATACCTTTTCAGCACAGTGATAAACATGAGCGAACTAAAAATGCCCAGATGAATTCCTGTATCTCGAGCACAGACAGGTAAGTAATGCCCCTCCATCTGGAATGAACGTACAGGAAGCTGATGACAGATGGCTTTTCCTATGAAGAACGTGAATTTTTCTATACTTGAGAACATATACAACCCCCATTTTGAAGGAAGGGGCTGACCTTTTTGAGAAGATACTATTAAGGAAAGGGTGGTTGAATGCAAGATTTTAAGGGGTCAGCCTTACATATAATTAATAGGTGTAAAATGCTGGCAGCATGGAAAATGCAGATAATGCAAACCAGCATACACAGCTAAGAACAATCGAAATGATACTTATGAGCAAACATTTTTTTCCGACACTTTTTTTGTCAAAATCTTGATCATTCATCCAAACAATTCCTAAAATAATCCCCACGATCGGAATAAAAAAAGAAAGCAGGTAAAATAAAACCCTTTGCCCTCCGGACACTTTATTCACCTCCACGTATTTCTACATTTGGATTTCAATGCTAAAAGTCCTAGTCATATATATGTAAAAAATAGAATAATATTGCTTTTCCAACTTTAAGAATTAAGGTGAAACTTCAATTAGTGAGGTTTTTCCAAAGAAAAGGTGTAGCGGTGCCGACTGACGAATTAGCGGAGTTTACATATTTTTTGAGAAGAAGGGGATTTTATTAGTATCTAAATATAGGGAGATTTGCTTTATGGATTTCAAGATATTAAAGTCAATCAATCAGCTTTCTGGCCGCTGTTATCCAATTGATCTGCTTATGATATTGATATCAAATAGAATTCGTTATTTGTTTATTTTAATTTTGATTTTTATGTGGTTTAGAAATTATTCCAACAAAATTGCATCTCGTAATGCACTGATATCTGCAGGGATTTCATTGTTATTGAACATGTTAATTAAGCTGTTTTATTTTAAACAACGTCCATTTGTAAAACGCAGAGTTGGAATTCTTATTCCCGCCAAATTGGATTCATCTTTTCCCAGCAAACATACCTTGCTAGTGTTCGCAATTTCAACTTCAATTTTTCTTTATGAACGTTTCATTGGTTCAATCATGTGGATTTTATCTATTTTGACGGGCCTCTCTCGAATTTGGGTTGGGCATCATTATCCTTCCGATATTATTGGAAGTGCCCTCTTAGGTACTTTAATGAGTATCCTTATTGATAAAACTGCTCGTTGTGTAAATTTCTTTGCTCGTCCATAGTTTATTTCGATTTTGAATATGAAAATGCCCACAGTAAAGTGGGCATTTTCATTGAATAGGAATACTATTTGTTAGTTAAATTATCAGGTGCTAATTCTTTTGCAAACTCTGCTAAAGCCGCTTTAGGAATTTGCCCCTTAAAAGGGGTTTGCATCGTATTCATAACATTTTGAAGTGGGTTATTCATATTTTTATTGCGATTTCTATTTAATCCGTATGCTGCAGCACTTGCTCCTAGACCCAGTAATGTTGCCCAAATTATTCCGCGGTTACTTCGTTTTCTGCCAAATGCATTTTGTAATATCCTTGTATTTAAAAGCGCTATCATCCATTTATTCAAATCCAAGCACTTCCTCTATAAAAAATTGAAAAGCAATTTGCGGCTTTCCACTTTTAATATGTTCTATAAGAGGAATGTCGATGCTGGTAATAGTATGAAAAATTTATAGAAGGATTTTCAAACTATTTAGATGTTAGCACAATTTACTTGCCTATCGCTTCAGCAACATCATAAAGAGAAAGGTCAATTTCTAATGGTTGGCCAAGGGCAAGCTTTGCTAGTTCAGCACCCAAATAAGGTCCTACAGTTAAACCTGATGCGCCAAGGCCATTAGCAATTAATATTCCCTTATAATTCGGCAATGCCCCTATCACTGGAAGAAATCCAGGTGTGAACGGCCGAAAGCCAACCCTAGTTTCAAGCACCTCACTATTGCTTAAACCTGGGGCAACGGCAATTGCTTTGCTAAATATTTCATTTTGTCCGCCTGCTGTTACCCGGAGGTCAAAGCCTTTGTCATCCTCATGTGTGGCTCCAATCACCACTCTGCCTCCATCAAATGCTAAGATATATTGGTTATTTGGTGGCATGATGACGGGCCATTCACTCGTATCTGATTTTGCCAAATGGAGATGAATGATTTGCGCTTTTTGGGGAGAAACTAAAAAGTTTACACCAAGAGGCTGCATTAATTCTTTAGCCCACGCACCTGCCGTTACGATAACGTGATCTGCGAGAAATGTTTCCCCATTCACCGTTACTCCAGTCACTATTTTTTCATTAAATTGTATGACTGCATTTCCATGCATATACAAAGCTCCGTGCTTTTTAGCAGCATTTATTAAGGATTGGCAGAGCGCTCTGCCATTTACCCTTGCTGCACCGCTTATATATAATGAAGAATACTCCCCTGCCAAAGGAGGAAATCGCTTATTTGTTTCATCAGGAGATAATTTTGTAATTTCTCCTATTTCTGGTGCGCTCTCAAGACGTTTGAACGCTCTTTCCTCCATTTTTTCTAGTTTATCTTCGTCTGTATGGATGCTAATGGCTCCTACCTTTTTATAGCCAGTTTCGGTTTCCCCATCTGCTTCCAATTGTTTTATTAGAGAAGGATAATATTTTGCCCCGTTCTTAGCCAGCTTGTACCATGCTTGATTTCGTCTTTGTGAAAGCCAAGGGCAAACAATTCCTGCTGCAGCATCGGTGGCTTGTCCGCGGTCTTGGCGATCAACCAATATGACTTCTGCACCTGCTTTTGCGAGATGGTAGGCAGTGGATGAACCTAAAATGCCTGCCCCTATGACAATATATGATTTCATTGAATATGCCCCTTTTTCGTTAAAAGTATTTCCCTCGTTCACGAATCCATTATTTATTATACCTTTATTTTCTATGGGACAGAACCTTAATGGATATGGGAATGAGTATCTCTCTTTTTGCATCCTAAAAAAAACCACAATGCGTATACTAATCCATTTAATTGGAAAAATATACTTAAGAATTTATGGGAGGCTCATTTATCTTGGTTAAGCTGAAAAATAGGAAAAAATTATTTGACTTTATAAAAGAGAAATTACCGGAGCCTTCCATTGACCAATCTGAAAAATTAAGTCCTGACCTTTCAGCAAATGAAAGTGCCTTAAAAGAGATTTTTCAAAATTGTTCAGATTTTGTCCTGCGACCTATTTATGTGTTCAATGAAATAAAAATATTACTTGTTTACATTGATGGTTTAATTGATACCAAAAGTCTGGAAGAGGTTTTTCTAAAGCCTTTAATGTTTGAAGGCCCACCTAAAGGTTCGGCTGAGCCTCAATCAATAGGAAAAGTGATCGAACAACAGTTATTTTCAAGTGCACAGGTAAAAAATGTATCCACTCTTAAGGATCTTGTTGACGAGGTTTTAAAGGCGAATGTTGGCGTTATTGTAGATGGAGAAACAAAAGGATTAATTGCTGATTTGAAAGGCTTTGAAAAAAGAGGAATCGAAGAACCGCAGACAGAGGTAGTTATTCGTGGCCCAAGGGATGGATTTACAGAAACAATAAGGACAAACACCTCCCTTATCCGCAGGAGAATTAGAAGTCCAAAGCTTAAATTCGAGCCGTTTACTTTGGGAGAATATTCTAAGACTGATATCGCGATTGCTTATATTGAGGGGATTGCCCCAGACTCTTTAATTGAAGAAGCACGGAAAAGGATAGAGCGAATTCAAATTGATGGAATATTAGATTCTGAGTTTATTGAAGAATTTATTGAAGACTTCCCTTTTTCTCCATTCCCGCAAATCCAAAATACGGAGAGACCAGATGTCGTAACTGCAAATCTGTTAGAAGGACGAGTGGCCATTTTTGTTGATAACACCCCATTTGTACTCATCATTCCAATGACATTTTGGGCAGGCATGCAGGCAACTGAAGACTATTACGAACGCTTTATTTATACAACCTTTATTCGAATTATTCGCTTTATTTTATTAAATATTTCTCAATTCCTACCTTCCATCTATGTAGCCCTGACAACCTATCATCCTGGATTAATACCGACTACTTTGCTCATAAGTGTTGCAGCTGCAAGAGAAGGAGTGCCATTCCCTGCCATTATTGAAGCCTTAATTATGGAATTGGTTTTTGAAGGACTTCGTGAAGCGGGTATTCGGCTTCCAAAGCCAGTCGGTTCAGCGGTCAGTATTGTTGGGGCGCTCGTCATCGGTCAGGCAGCCGTACAGGCAGGTATTGTTTCCTCCCCGATGGTAATCGTTGTAGCAACGACAGGAATTGCCTCTTTTGCCATTCCTCGCTACAATTTCGGAACTGCTTTTCGGATGATCCGGTTTGCCTTATTAATTTTGTCAGGAATTTTCGGTTTATATGGGGTTGTATTGGGATTAATTGCGATTACAATTCATCTCGTAACTCTCCGTTCCTTCGGTGTTCCTTATTTTAGTCCTTTTGCTCCACAGATTTTTTCAGGCTTGAAGGATGTAATTATCAGGGTGCCTAAATGGGCTTATAATTATCGACCGCCATTTACGAGCGGTGTGAATAAAATGCGAATTCCATTTGGACAAAGACCAAATCCTGGTCAAGGCAGGGAAGAAAAATGATCAAAAAATGCATAATCATAATTCATATTTGCATGTTCTTAGTTCTCACCACCGGCTGCTGGGATCGCAAGGAATTAAACGAAAGGGCTATATGGCTCGCAACAGGATGGGATCTCGGAAAGAAAAAAAACATTCAGCTTAGCGGCCAAATCGTCATCCCTTCCAATATGCAATCTCAAAGTGGCAGCAGTGCGGGCGGAAATGAGTCTTTTACAATATCGGCAGAAGGAAAAAATGTTAACGATGCTACACAAGTTATGCAGGAAAAGCTATCAAGACAAGCCTTCGTAGGTCATAGAAGTGTTATATTTTTTGGGGAGGAATTTGCCAAGTTAGGAGTCAAGCATCAACTGGATGCACTTACCCGTGGATCTGATGTAAGTTTACGGACGGATATATTTGTCGTCAAAGAGGCCACAGCACTAGAAGCACTCAATATTTCTGATCCACTAGAAAAGCCTCCTGCTGTTGCTGCCATTAAAGGGCATGAGGAATACGGAGGAAGAGGTGACATTGCTTTAGTAAACTTTTTAATTGCAGCTATCAGCGATGGTATTCGACCATCTCTTCCAGTTATAGAGCTCACAAAAGTTCAAACGGGAAAATCTTCAGGTGGAGAAAGTTCTTCAAATGATGTTTTGAAAATAGGAGGTTTAGCTGTTTTTAATAAAGACATAAAATTAGTTGGCTATTTAAATAATGTGGAAAACAGGGCCTTTCTTTGGATTAAAGGAGTGTTAAGAAAAATAACTATTACCAATCCATATGAAGATGGGAATGCAAGTCTAATCTTAACTAAAATAAATAGTGAAATTGTAACAAAATTGGGAAGAGACAATAAAATAAAAATTACTGTGAAATTGACTGGGGAAGGAGCCATTCTCGAAAACAATACACATTTAGATCTAAATGAACCGAAAAATGTTCATAAGATGAGAAAGGTATTTGAAAAGACAGAAGAAAAAAGAGCACTTAAAACGATAAAGAAAGTCCAACATAAATACGGTCAGGATATTTTTGGATTTGGTGAAGAAATTCATAAAAAATATCCTCGTCAATGGAAGGAGTTAAGCAAGGATTGGGATAGGCATTTTTCAGAAGCTGAAATTATAGTAACAACAAATTTTGAAATCAAGCGGATTGGCATGACTGGCCCATCTATCTTGCTAAAAGAAAGTGAGATTCATAAATGAAAATTACTGGTTTGCAAATTTTTTGGATAATATTCACCTTTCAAACAGGCAATATGCTTCTACTGGCAGTGAATCCAACGATCATTGATGCAAAACAAGATGCATGGATTTCCGCGATTATCAGCATAATATTAGGCATCGTGATTGTTTTGATAGCTACAAGGGTAGCACTGTTTTATCCAAAACAAACCTTGATTGAATTCTGTAAACAAATTTTGGGCAAATGGATTGGGACAACTATTGTCTTATGTTATTTTATTCAATGGTATTCGGTTATTGGTAATATTCTAGGGGAGTTTGCACAGTTTACCATTACCATCCTATTACCTAGTACCCCATCGTGGTCGCTTATTGTAACGATGCTGATTGTCATTATTTACGTCACCAATATTGGAGGAATTGAAGGAATCGCACGCTGCAGTGAAGTATTTGGGCCTCTCGTTCTTCTCATGGTAACTGGACTAGTTTTTTTTACGATACCCAATTTTGATATTCAGAAAATATTACCCATTTATTCTGACACCGGATTTATCCAAATCATAAAAGGGTCCTTATCCCCACTTTCATTTCTTGGCGAGTCTGTTATTATGATGATGCTTGTTGCTTTTATGGATGAACCAAAGAAAGGTCCATCCAGGGCAGTATGGGGGATCATCATCTCTGGTTTCTTCGTGAGCACGGCGACAATCAGTGTATTGATGGTATTCGGCCCTCACATCTCGCAAAAACTATTGTTCCCAGCTATAGATATGGTCCGCTTTATTTCCATTATGAAATTTATTCAAAATTTGGAGATTGTTGCGGTTCTAATTTGGATTCTAAGTGTTTTTATTAAGCTATCTGTATACTTTTTTGCGGCAAGCTATGGAACAGCGCAATTACTAAAAATAAAGGATTGGAAAAAGGCCATTTGGTTTGTCGCAATCGTGACATTTGTTTTAGCGATTTTTCAGCCAACCATTACGTTATTTGGGGCCGAATATGTAAAAAAATATTGGGTGAAGTATGCATTACCGATAAATATGGTTGGAATCCCTATATTGCTGTTAATCGTTGGAGGAATCCGAAAACGTTTTGCTCCTGCCAATAAGGCATCTTAATTTTTTTCTGAAAAGCGCTGATGATCTTGCAAATCAGCGCTTTCTTGAACTCTTTGATAAAAATGCCTATGTTCATTGTATGTCATTTAATATTTGAAAAAGCTCCTCCAAATGACGGATTTCATAGGTAGGAATAACCTCATTTCGTTCTTTATCCTCCCTATTTATCCAAACAGACTGTATGCCAGCACGATTGGCGCCAAGAATATCTGTCATCAGATTATCCCCTACCATTATGACTTCATCTTTTTGCAGCGACATTAGAGATAGAGCATGTTCAAAAATAGAAGGATCTGGCTTCCCTCTTCCAAACATCCCTGAAATGACAATTTGGTCAAAATAAGGGGCTATTTCAGGTGTAATCGTTAATTTCGTGTTTTGTAAATCAGGGGAACCGTTTGTAAGTAATAGGAGTTTGTAGTTTCCTTTTAACTGGTCTAAAACTTGAAAGGTCTCTTCATAGACAAACGGAGATTTACGTCGCGCCTGTGGGAAAAGTTCCGCCAATTCAAACCCAAAGTCTGGATCATCGACACCCATCCTTTTTAACCCTCTTGTCCATGCATCTTTCCGATAACCAGGAACAATCTCTTTCATTTTTCTAAAATCTTCATGATCATCTAAAAAGTTCCCCCATAGTCCTTCAAAAGGATTGATTCCGATCATTTGAGTAAAGTCATAAGTTTCATAGGAAGAGTAAAGATTTCTTGCTTCCTCTCGAACAGCAGCTTCAAACTGGTTATGGTCCAATCCATAACGATCCCCTGCCATTTTACAAGTTGCTGCAAAGGCTTCCTTCACGCTTTTTTGATCCCAAAGTAGTGTATCATCTAAATCGAAAAAAACTGCTTTTATCATTTTGAGCCTCTCTTTAAGTATTATTTTATATACTAGTTTATCATGACATATTATAGAAAAGTATTATTCTTTTTAATATTCATAAATTAAAAACACCATTCAGCCATTCCGAACGGTGTTCATTGTAATAAATTATGATAAAATTCTTTTTTCCCCTTCTATTGCTTTGATAGGATCAATATTTTGGGTGAATTCTAATGTGCCAATATAATTTTCGTTCTCGTCCCTTACGGCGAAATAACGAATGTACACATATTTATCCCGGAATTTAATCCAAAAATCTTCAGTATCCTTCCGTCCTGATTTAAAGTCAGCTAATAATTCTTCAACAAGATGCACGCTTCTTGGCGGATGACAGTTTTGAACGGTACGCCCGATTACAGCCTTAGTTCTCGCAAAAATTCTCTCTTTTCCATGTGAGAAATAGCGGACAACATCGTCTTGGTCGATAAAGGTAATGTCGACAGGTAAATGATTTAATAGCAGCTCCAGTTGCTTTAAAGATAAAATCCCTGTTTCCATTTTTATATAGCCCTCTGAGATAGCGTTCTCCCCTAATTGCTTCCTTTCTGGCTTCCATTCTTCTACAGGGCTAGTAAGGCAAAAACCAATTTCATCGCTTTCATGTGCGATCTTTACCCATTCATCCTCAGTTAGATTTTTCAAAGCCATCGGGAAAAGGATGTGCTCTTCTCTATAGATCATGTTGATTACTTCTTCCATAATAAAATGAACGAGATTCACGATTTCCTGTTTATTGCCATCATAATTGGACAGCTTATGTTTTGACTCTTTAATGCCATCTCTAATAAAGTCGTCAATTCTCCACATATTGTTTGTTGGACCGTATATCCCGTACTTCTCAAGATACGGAAATAGCAGATTTTCTTTCCGGCTGTAATGCTTATCAATATCTAATAAAAGATTGCAATCCTCCAAAAGCTTGTAAACATTTTCAGATGAATCTTCATCGATAAACTGTTGTAAGTGTAATTGAACCTTTGATTTAATTAACTTTTCAAGCTCGTGATTTTCTTGGACGAATGTATGAATAGGATGTCCAGGCTCATTTTCTGGCCTTATAGTACTTTCTGATTCCACAATAGACCCCTTGAATATATCCGTATGGGCTGCATACAGACGCTGCAAATCATCCATCGGAATTCCGCCTTCTTCCATTAAATCATGCTGGAGCTGAGAAATTTCCTCAATAGTGACTTTTCCGATAAATGCATTAAAATGAGCTTTTACTTCATCTACATTTCTTCCTTTATGTAGATCTATAAAAATTTGTTTTAAAACGGTTTGACGTTCTGTATTCTTAATCGTATGTTCTCGATTATTGATGATTTCGCTCATAACGGTTCTCCTTTACAATGGACTTTATTTAATTGATTATTGTTCTCATAAATAAAGTACCATTTATTTGAGTAAAGGATTGTGATGACCATCATACTCTTTAAGATTGAGTTAAGATTAGTTTCATGATAATCTAACCGTAATCTATTACATAAGCATACACAAATCTAAGAAAGGGTGAGTACTTATGGAAAATAGTTCAACTGTCAATTCCATAACCTATCTTCCTCCAAAAGGGACATATGAAACCTTTGTTGATGAAAACCATTACTCGGAGAAAGTTAGAGAATGGGGTCTATCAACAACGAAAGAGGTCAAAAAACAATTCCTATATAAGGAAAAAAACCTTCAGTATACTGTAACAGTAAAGGGCTATGAGGCTTATGAGAAAAACAACGAATTAAATACAATCATTATTGAATTTCAAGACGGGAGCTTATGCTGCATTCATCCTGCCTACCTAAAGGAAATGCAGGCTTCAAGCTTCGGAAAAGGTACCTTTACTGATGCAACTGCACAAGGCGCACCTTCCATTAGTCAAGAGGGACAAATGGAAGATAAACAGCCTGTGGAAAATAAAAGCATAGAAGAAATAAAAGAGCCAAAAAAGAAAAATGAGAAGAAAGAAAAGCCAGTTAAACTCGAGCTTCCCGAAGAGAAGGTTCATTTTACGGCAGCAGTAAAACAATTCGCTTTAAGCTGGAATAATTTTAATGAGGAAAATGATGAAGTTATTATCTTGGAGAATGTTGTCATCCTGCAAGAAAATCCAATTGATGTGGGACTATCTTGGTGCTCTCACTCAAAGACTTTGAAGAAATATGAACTGGCACCTGGTGATATCCTTGAATTCGATGGGAAAATCGTTAAGAAGAAATTACCTAAAGGCAAAGATGTGGAAGAAGAATTTATTGTTGCCGACCCAGTCTTGTATAAAATTAATAATCCTTCTAAAATCAAAAAAGGCTAAAGGGACGTTCAATCCGTTCCCTTAGCCTTTTTCCTTTAGTTATCATAGCTCATATTCCCATTCATCTTTTAAATGTAAATATAGGACGAGCAGATTGTTTTCTAAGTCCTGAAAGCTTTTCCCTCTTGCATCCACCCTTGCTTTTGGAAGCAATATTTCAGCTACTTGCCTTGTCAGTCTGATACTCTCTTCTTCTGGTAAGTGAATAAACCGGCTGCAATACGTTTTAACTAAGTTCCAATCCTTCGCTCCGAATGTTTTCAAAACCTGTTCCTCTACAAAGAGATCACTTTTTGCCAATCCGCGTTTTTCAATTTCTTTTTCTATAGGGGATAGCTTCTTTTTCTTTTTAGTATTTCTTTCATGTACAACGAGTGTTCCAGCGACAAGGTCCCCTATTCTCTTATGCTTAGAATGAAAAAAGATCATCATCATGCCAAGAAAATAATTGGCTGGCAGTGAATCAATAATACGGAGGAAATTGCGAATAAAGCTTGATAGCAGAGTAATGCTGTGGCCATTTTCTTGAATGACTCGCAGACCTAATGCTTTCTTGCCTATTGTTCGCCCGCCCGAAAAGTATTCAAATGCAAAAAAGTACCCCCAATTGAGAATGAACATTAAAATAATCGCGATCGCAACAGGGACAGAATTTATTTCAGACCATAGCAAGAGATCGGATTGTCCATATAAAATCATAAAAAGGACCATTACAATCAAAATGTTTACTATGATTAAGATGATCTGATCGATTAAATAAGCTGCAGTCCTGCTTCCAAGACCAGCCAGCTGAAAATTTAATGATACATATTCTGGAGTTTTTATTCCGATACGGTCTTGGTTCATGGAAATCCCCTCCATTTTTTATAATATTTCTCTAACTGTTTCTATTTTTCTACAAAATTACTATAATAAGGAGAAAAGCAGTAAGCAAGAGGTGTCAATATGAATGTTAAGCAATTTATAAAGCAGCACCGTGAAGATTGGCAGAAGCTTGAACAGATGGCAGCATCGATAAAGAAAAGAAAAAGGAATTATTCAGGTACGGACATTCACTATTTTTACAAGCTTTATCAAAAAGCTGCTCACAATCTATCATACAGTCAAACTTATTTTCCTAATGAAGACGTTACCCAATATTTAAATGCTCTCGTTTCAAAATCACACAATCTATTGTATAAAAATCAAATAACAAGTATGAAACAAATCCGCTATTTTTTTAGGACTAAATTTATTGGCTTATTAATTGAGCAATGGAAATTTATTATTGCCGCCATGCTTCTTTTTACTTTCGGCGCGGTAGGCAGCTTCTTTTCAGTTGTTGATGACCCGATGCATATTTACTCCATTCTTCCAGCAGATATCGCACAAGGTGTGGACCCTGACAAGTTAGGTAGCAGCGATGGAGCGGTTGATTCTTCATTCATGTCTGCCAGCATTATGACGAATAATATTCAGGTAGCAATTTTGGCCTTTGCCGGCGGTGTCACCTTTGGAATATTAACCATTTATTTATTAATTTATAATGGGATCATTGTTGGCGCACTTGCCGCTCTCTTTTGGAATCATGGGATGTCTTATGATTTTTGGGCATATATCGTCCCACATGGAATGATTGAGCTTACAGCCATATTTATCGCTGGTGGTGCTGGATTGTTAATGGGCTATAAGCTCTTCGTTCCAGGAAATTTATCAAGAGGCTTTCAGTTAAAGCAGCAAGCCAACCGATCTGTCCAATTATTGCTTGGAACCATTCCGTTATTTGTCATTGCTGGAATCATAGAAGGATTTATTACACCCGCGGCCATATCGATAGAAGCAAAGTATATCGTTGCTTTCATTACGGTCATTGGTCTAATCCTTTACATTGTGATTGGCAAGCTATCATTAATGAAGAAACAAGCTATAATAGATTCCGATTCATAATATCTATGTAATGAGAAACGGCTGTAACTGCTAGTTTTTCCTCAACGGCCTCTACCATTAAGAGGCCTTGTTTTTCCCATTTAAGCTTTTCCCTTTTCTTCATAAGCATTTGCTGCTGTGCGATGCTTTTTATCATTGCTTTTTGTACTTGGTCGGGCTTTGTATTGATTGTTTTTAATAGTGTCACATCTTCCAGGCCAATCATTAGAAATAAATGCCGTTGTCTAATCCGTTTTAAATAGGCAAGCGCTGTTTCCTCGTGAAGAAAGGTCGCGACATCACTAAATAGGAAAAGAAGGCTGCGCTTTTTCTGCATCGTTTCTAAATATTGCAGGACAGCAGCATAATTTGATTCAGCTGCATCCACTTCTAGATTATAAATGGCATGAAGAATCGTCTGCAAATGAGCCATCCCCTTAGCTGGAGGGACAAAGACTTTCACTTCCTTTGAAAATGCCAAGACGGACACATAATCCCCTTTTTGAAGGGCAGCTGCAGTTACAGTAAGAGCTGCTTCTAACGACCTTTCAAGCCGATTTCCCTTCTCCAGCTCAGCTCCCATCATTCGTCCACAATCAATTAATATCGTAATATACTTCCCATGCTCTGGTTCATATTCATTTGTCATCACTTCTCGCAGCTTGGCTGTTTGCCGCCAGTTAATTTTACGAGGATCATCCCCTACAACGTATCTGCGAATTTTGGCGAAGTCCCCTGATCCACTTTGCATCTTGCGGATTTTTACACCTTCGTATAATAAAAATTGCTGAGCATTTTCTAAATACTGCTTCGTCTCCGATAAATCGGGAATGACTTTAACTGAATCATGTAATTCGACCGTTATCTGCTTTTCCCATAAGCCTAAGGAACTGGTGTAGCGGAAATAAAGCTTATTTATCTCATATCTTCCCCTCACACTTGCCTTCGTTTCATATGAGTGTATGGTGGAAGAACCCATTGCAGCCTTTCCTTGAAAAGGAAAAGGACGATGAAAAACTTGAGGGATTCCATCTATGATTCTAAAATGAAAGGATTGCTGTGAATTATTATTTACCTCGATTTGGATGTAATATGTTTTCCCTCTTTCGATCTCTTCAGGAATAATACGTTTAAGAATAATCTGCTTTTTATTTGGTGATAACAGTAAATCTAGAAGACTTGCAGAAAATACAAAAATATTAACGATAATCACAAATTTCCATAAGATATTCAATACAGTTCCCATCAATAAAACGACAGAAAGGATAAAGAAAATAATCACTAATTTTTTTGTAGGCATTACCCCTCTATCTTGGAACAGGAATCGACCCCACAAGTTCTTCAATGATTTGGTCAACGGTCACTCCCTCCAATTCTATATGTGGAGATAACTGAATTCGGTGTCTTAACGCCGATTTTGCAACGATTTTTATATCATCTGGTGTAACAAAATCCCTACCAGCCATAAATGACCAGGCTTGAGCCGCTTTTCCAATAGAAATAGCAGCTCTCGTACTTGCCCCATAGCGGATGGTCTCTGATTCACGCGTTTTTCTTACGATTTGCATAATATAGTCTAAGACGCCTTCACCAATCGTAGATTTCTGAATTTCCTTTTTGATCGATAGAAAACGGTGCATATCAAGTATTGGTGTAACTAGACTGCTGTCAAAGCTGTTTTCAATAACTTGCTTTAAAACATTCTTCTCTTCCTCAAAATCTGGGAAGTCAATTTGTAGTTTAAATAAGAATCGATCCTGCTGTGCCTCTGGCAACGGATAGGTTCCTTCAAATTCAATTGGATTTTGCGTGGCCACAACAAAAAAGACTTCGGGCAGCTGATATGTTTCTCCTTGAATGGTCACTTGCTTTTCTTCCATTGCTTCTAGAAGTGCAGCTTGCGTTTTCGCAGGCGTTCGATTTATTTCATCAGCTAATAGAATATTTGTAAATACAGGACCTTTTAATGTTTGGAATGTGCTGTCTTTCATGTTATAAATAGTGCTGCCCGTAATATCACTAGGCAGGAGGTCTGGAGTAAATTGTATACGGTTAAAGCTGCCTCCAAGCAGGCTGGCAAGAGTTCTTACCATTTGTGTTTTACCAGTTCCAGGTACTCCTTCTAATAGCACGTGGCCTCCTGCTAATATGGCTGATAAAAGCAGCCTAAGATTTAATCTTTGGCCTAAAATTCGCTCTTCATATTTTTCCAATAAGGATGATAATTCTGTCCTCATCTTTCTTCCACCTCTTTCTTTAAACGATCAAGCTTTCTCGACCAAAGCAAGTATTCCTGCTTGTTTACTTTTTCATTAGCTAAAATATTGGATAACCCTGACAGAAGCGGTTGGATCTCGTTTTTTGGCATATTCATCCGCTTTCGTTCCAGAATATCTGAAAGATCCAGCCATTGTTTTTCATAAGGAATACCCCATCGTTCCTGCATGAGAAGCTTCACATAATCTGCCTGTATCAGTAATGAATCATGATATCTCCGGCCGCGAATATACCAAGCCGCTAAAGCCTGTAGGCTCTCATCGCTAAATCGAACCGATTCTTCTCTTAGACTATAGATTGGCCCGAATCGCTTTCCTTTGTGCCAAAGAAAAAGTGCAATAATGATGGTCGCTTGCAGCAACAGCAGCAAGAACCATTTTGGATATAAGGCAGAAATCTTTGGAGCGTTTTCCCCGCCATGTATGTATTCATCAAATAATATGGTATGTGTGTCCTCCTCAATTAATAGAGCCGATAGAAGAGAAGGATGATCATAGTCTAATATTTTCCCGTTTGTTATCCATTCAGGAGCAATGGAAACAATTAATTGTCCATTGCCAAAAGGGCGTTTTATTGCAACTGTACCTGCTTGATCAGACAATAAAATTTCATCCTGCAGATTTGTCTGAAGACGTACAGTTGAGCTTATTTCGGCTCGAAACTTATTTCCATCACGGCTGTATACATCAGCTGTACCATCAGATGATGCTTCCCCGTTAATTGGGGCCGAATTCAAATCAAACATGCCTTTAGGATTCTTATTAAATAATAGAATCGTATGCCCAGCTTTCATAAAATCGATGTAATCTTCCATTACTTCATTTTTAGGGAAAAATTGCGGCTCTGCCATGATAAGTAATTGTTTTTTCTCACCTTTGCTCAAAAGATTGGGGGCATGGGACCATTTCTTCACTTTCTTTTCCTTGCCTAAATACGTATACAATGCCTTTACACCTGTTGGCGAGGGAGAGTCCGATACATAATTGGGATAGTACTTAGGTTCAGGAGAAAAAGAGAAATAACTAATGATCATAAATAAGATTAGAAGTACGAGCAGATATATCCATGCTCGCCCATTTGAAAAAGATTTCAACAAGTTGACCTCCCCCCTTATCCCTCAAACTTAGCATCTGTTTCTTGGAGCCAATACATAGCTTCACTGCGGAACTGGATAAATTCTTCCTTTGTAATTTCACGTTCTCCATATGTCGCCTCATCAAATAAATTAGTAAGGTTAAAAAAAACTTTAGCCCAGCCAGTATTTACTTTCTGAAGCTCGTCATAATATTCCCAGTTCGTCTTCCAGATCCTAGCTTCCAGCCATTCTCTCTCATGAAAATAAAGAAGCAGCGCTAAAAACATGTGTCGAGTTGATAATGTGTATTCCCCTAAAGACTCAAGTTTCCTGGCTTCTAATAAATGCTGCTGAAACGACCAATTCAATTCCTTCATAGATTGAAGTGGCTTTTTGTCACGCAGCATTCGATTTCGTTTCGTATTTCTTGCCATAATAAATACTGCTATACTGAGCAATAAAACAACGATGATGAGGATAACTATTAAAATAAATCCTGATACACCACTCGTTGGTTCGAAAGAAGGAAATAGTTTAGAAAGCTGCTCTGCGATCCATTTTTTCGCTTCTTCCCACCAAACCTCTATCATACTTTTAGAATCGTTATAATAAACTCGATATTCCTTGCCATCTAATATACGCTGAAGCTCATCCTTTGCCTTGTTCGTTTCCAACATTAATGATCACCTAACTTTGATAGGTAATTAATATTTATGATAGTCATCAATCATTTCCTTTAAGTCATCTGCATCATGCCTTATTTTTAAATCAAGATACATCACTCCATAGCCCACTGAAAGAATCATAGTAGTAAATAAAGTGACCAAATTTGAAATGATTGACAGTAATACACTATAGCCTAGAAATATACTAAACGTCATTTCCACTGCAAAACTAATGCTCGAAATAATTAAAAAGAATAAAAGGTATAGCCCCATTAAAATCCAAGTCCGATTTTGCGTGAGCCTCCAGCTATTTGAAAATCCAGGGGATTCCCGATCTAGTACAACGGAACCAAAATAAAAGCTCCAGCGAGTTAATAAATAGCCAATTCCAACTGCACAGCCCAGGAAGAGAATAATAGCTAATAGAATTCCAATGGCCGGATGCAAAATAGATCCAATGAATCCAGTTATACTAACAAAGAAAATGGGAACAATCACTAAACCAAATGTGATTAAACCAAACAAGATACTGCTGCCAATCATGGGCCAGAACCTAGAAAAGGCTTCTTTAATAACAGATCCAACTGTATATTCTTCATTTTTTCGAATATGGTTAATGGCGAATAGAATCGCTCCCTCTGCAACCGGAAATAATAGGAAACCAAGTAAACCTGTGAGGATTAAACCAATATCCGCTCCTATACTAGATACGGATGTTTCGGTTTCAACAAGACCAGATAGAATTTGTTCATACCAAACATCCCCACTCCTTAACTCTCTGAAGAAGCTAACTCCGGAAAATAGCTGAATAATCGCCTGAAGCAAATAGATCGGTCCTATTAAAATAAGTAAAATCATAAAAAAATCTTTAAATCGATTTTTACTTAAACTAAAGGTGTGATCTAATATTTCACTGAATCCTTTTGGCTTGTTAAACTTTGAGTTCAATTGTAGTACTCCTCCTGACTTTGAAAACTAAATGGTAATATTGCCTATTTTATCATTATTCTTACTTATATTGAGTAGAAAGTTGTAAATAAACGTAAAAACAGGACCTAACCCCCAGTGAAAAAAGCATTCATTAATTGGGGGTTAGGTCCTAATGTTACTAATTATTTATTTTAGAAGTGAAATTTTTCCACCGCTAATTCTTTTTTATGGAAATGAAATTTAATTATTGTAATATAAATGACGATTGAATACCTTTTATATTTAGAATTTTAAAAGCGTATTTGTCGTTCTCTCTGTATTAATTAATCTATTTAATAATTTAATTGAAGTATGGCGCAAGCATTTTAATTCTTTATCCAATAAATTCATTGGATGAAACATCAGTAGCTTCTTTTTTACTGTAATATTTTCCTTTAGTTGCAATAGCTAAAACAATCGTAAGGACAAATGCTAAGATCGCTGCGAAAAATGCTGCTACATTTTGTAGAAAGGCGCCTAAATATCCGAAAGCAGCAATGGAACCAAGTACGCTTGATACAATAATTGAAATGACACCAACAGGATTCCAGGCATATAGATATTCTTGGCGATGTTCAAAATAATTAGGGCCAATTTTTAATATTCTCTTTACTACAACGGCATCACTTACTAAAATTGCTGCCCATGATAATAGAAAGACTCCTTGGAAGGTTAGTAGATTCCCTAAATGATCTAATACTCCACCTAGCATTAAGATAATTGCAGCAACCGATGTAAAAACAACCCAGAATGTTCTCCCTGGTTTAAATTTAAATACGTTTTCAAAAAAGCTTGCCAATGACAATGATCCACTATATAAATTAGTAATATTAATTCTAATTTGAGTTAAGATTGTAAATAATGCCCCGCCAATACCTAAAATTTGAACAAAATAAATTCCTGGATTCACTTCCGCCATTCGAACTCCAAACCATATTCCAATGATTCCCATGAGTAAAAAACAAACGAGTTGAGGTATAAATCCGACAGCAAATACACCAATTTTAAATTCTTCTTTTTTAATAAACCGTGCATAGTCTGATACGAGTAGAGCCATAATTCCGACTAAACCATTCATAATTCCAATACATGCAAGCAAGGCAGCCCCGCCTACTTCGGACCCCTCTGGTAAATAAGTCCATACATTTCCAGCAATTTTTGGAGTTATCTTAAAGGCAAGAAAGAAGCCAGCACCTAGTAATATAATAAAAATTGGCAATGACCATTTTTGCAGTTTATCCAACTGTTTAATTCCAAACCAATTGAGAGGCACAACAAGTAACCCAAAGATAACCATGAGCAACCATACTGGAATACTTGGCAAATATTCATGTACTGCAAATGCCATAATGGCTCCCTCAATTGCACAGTACATGATAAAGTTTAAAGCATAAATGAGGGAGGTTATGGATGCCCCGATATAGCCAAAACCCCCGCCTCTTGCCAATAAATTAACATTTAATCCTGATTTAGCAGCATAATAACATATTCCAATACCTAAAGCACCAGCTACAACTGTTGCATATATTTCCGCTAACAGTGCATTGACAGCCCCAAAGCTAACTGCCATTAGGCTTCCCATTTGCATGAAAATCATTGCTGTTGCGACTCCGAGAGTTACATTGGTAATACTTTTCCAACCCATTGTCCTGCCTTCTAATGGAACCTTTTCTAAAGCAAAATCATCCTTCTTTTCTTCTTTAATACGGCCATCGTCAATCACAGTATTCGGTTTAGAAATCTCAGCCATGAATCCAACTCCTTATCATTTTAATTTATGATCAAAGGACAAGGGCGGTTAGCCCCTGTTCTTTAATGCTAGTTCCAATAAGCTAGTGAACGCTTAAATGAGATAATTACTTGCTACATTTGCAAGAGAGCTAACAGCGGTATCCAAAAGGGACATATCAATTTTTTGCCCTAGTCCTGATTTCTCCCTTTCATATAACGCCGCTTCGAAGGAAATGGCTGAATATAATCCTGTAAGAATATCCACCATTGCCACTCCAATTTTTATGGGACCACTATCCTTGTAACCAGTGATACTAATGAGCCCGCTCAATCCCTGAATAATATAATCATAACCAGGTAAGTGACGGTCAGGTCCTGTTTCACCAAAACCAGTTATGGAACAGTAAACCAATCTTGGATTTATTGATTGCATAGATTCATAATCAAGCATCCATTTTTCCATAGAACCTGTTTTAAAGTTGTGAATAAGAACATCTGCCTCTTTAGCTAACTTTCGAATGATTGCCCTTCCTTCTTCTGTTTTGAGATTTACAGTTATGCTCCGTTTATTGCGATTTGCACATAAATAATATGTACTCACCTCCATTTGAAATGGCGGTCCTCAACTCCTTGTTTCATCACGAAGGTCTGCCAAAATCATCGTACAGTAAGGACCAGCAACAACTCTTGTTAAATCTAAAACTTTTATACCTTCTAGTGCAGCATTCAAGTAAACCACCCCTGGCAAATAAAGTCTTAAAAATACAAAAGCCAGCCCTTTCACATGAATGTGTTTAAGGACTGGCAAAATGATCCATTAGAACCTTCCGGCAAAGGATGGACGTGGAATCTTATCAGTCAATTTATTGAATTTACTAGATTCTTCTCTTCCTTTTGCTGATTAGGCAAATAGGGTGAAGAAATTATGTTTATCTTAACTTAATTTTCAGAATCTTTCAACACCCTTTAAAAATATTTTTTCTTATAATGTGCTAAAGTCAGCAGCGAAAATATATAGCGATAGCTATGGTAGTGAATATAAAAGTCACCTGCCAATCCTTGGCCCTTTGGGTATTCAGTTGTCCAGTCATCTTTATTAAGGTTATTTAAAATAAACTGTATCCCAGAATTTATTTCTTTAGTTGGCTGTTCATATACCGAAATTAGTGCATCCACCGCCCAAGCAGTATGCGTTAAAGTACTAATATTTAAAGGTATATACCTTTTCTCACTATCACTATTACAAGACTCTCCCCAGCCGCCATCTGGATTTTGGATTTGCTGCAACCAGTTGATCGCTTTTATAATAGTCCGATTTCCGGGTAAAACACCAGCTGCTCTTAGCCCTGTTACGGCGCCCCACGTCCCGTAAATATAACAGATCCCCCATCTTCCATACCAAGAACCATCCTTTTCTTGGCTTGTAGTTAGCCAGTTTATTCCCTTTTGGATTGCAGAATAATTCTTTGCTAGATTTGTATAGTTTCCGAGAAATTCAAGTGTTCTCCCAGTCAAATCTGCAGAAGAAGGGTCAGCCAAAATATACTCAGCCTTTTCAATTGGCAATAACTGCAGTAACTTACTATTTGTATTTTTTTCAAAAGCAGGCCAGCCCCCATCGTTGTTTTGCATGGATATTACCCATGAAACCCCTCTTTCCCATGATTGACGGTAACTCGGATTCGTTATGACACTTCTTGCAATCGATCTTAAAGAAGAAGTAGTATCATCAACATCTGGGTGGATCGTATTCATATCAGCAAAACCCCAGCCTCCTGGAAATGCATTTGGATTATTTACGACCCAGTCTCCATATTTATATTGCTGTTTTTTCAGCAAATAATGGTTTGCTCTTCTCACCATTGCGTCTTTATCAGAAACGCCTGTCTCCTGCAAAGCATAATTGATTAATGAAGTATTCCACACGGTTGCGGTAGTGTATTGCATATGGGGAAGTCCTTTAATTTCACACTTCATAGTCAATAATCCACTTATTGCCTTTGTAATTAAGGAATCTTTTTTTGGAACTCCAAGGGATAAAAAAGCAAAAATCATTAGAAATGTAGAACTAAAATATCCATAAAGGGTTCCATCCGGCTCAATACGATCAAGCATAAATTGTTTCGTCTGTACTGTTGCCTGTTTATGAATTTGGCTTGGCAATCCTATTAAACTTTTAATCCCTTTTTCAATGGTTGAGAAAATAGAACGCCATTCATCCCATTCACCTTCAAACTCAGATCCTCTCTGAATGATTAAATCTGATAAATCGGGACTCAAGCTGGATTTAAGCTGAAACTTTCGATCTGCAAGAATCATGATTGGGGCAAGATTTACCTTTCCGTAATCGGAAAAACTGTAGAAATTTACTGGGAATGATAGCGGAAGCAGAATCATTTCCAATGGAACGGGAAAGAACCTTGGCCATTTCATTTGTCCAGTTATTGCCAGCATGATTTTTGTAAACATATGTGCTTTCCCAATGCCGCCTTTTTTCAAAATAAAGCTTTTGGCTGCTTTCAATCTATTGTCCTTTTTCTCATAGTATCCGGATATAAGCAACGCATAGTAAGCCTCTATAGTTGCACTGAGATTTCCATCGCCCTCATCATAAAATAGCTTCCAAGCCCCGTTCTCTTCTTGCCTGCTTAATATCCTCTTCGTCAAATCCAAAATTAACTTTTCATCATTTATTTCTAATGTCCTTAATAAGATAATCATATAGCAATCTGTGGAAATGCCTGTTTCAAATGGATAATCCCAAGTTCCATCGGGTTTTTGGTCTTTCCTTAGTATCTCTATAAGTTCATTAATTCCATCCAAAATGGCATTATTCATCAATCTCATTCATCTCCTCGTAATATGAGTCTTACAGATACATATTCAAAACAGAACCGGAGAATTCTTTGAGAAGGTGATTATCATCTTATTAAAAATATTTAAACAAAACAAACCGCAACTTTCCGAAACGCTTATTCATATAAAGAAAGATTTAAAGAAAAAAAGCGGGATGCCTAATTCGAAAGCTGAGCTCTCCCTCGAAGAAAAGTCCATTATTCAGAAAATTAATGATCGGACAAGACTATTAAATAAAAACAATATCACCCGAACGAAAGCTTATTTAGATTTCTATAACCGGTTTCCAGAGATTCACTGGGCCTTTCTCGGGCATATGGTATCGCGAAATGGCGGCTGGAATATGACGGATCTAAAAGGCAGCTTCCTGAAAAGACTGCTTTCAAGAAAAGAAGCAGATTCTTTTTTTTCCTTTTTAGAACGAGGAAATTGGCTGATTTTTCAAGATGCTTACCCGCAATTTTTAGTCTATGAAGAAAGTCTAAAGAGGGGAAGAAATTTATTTCACCTTTTGCCTCATTTAAATATATCCTCGTTCATGGAAACTATTTGGAATCATTTTTTGTATAATCATGATCCATATATTCTTACTATGGCCCTAGTTGTTAATGAACAAAGCTATCTTGAAGAAAGGGTGCTCAAACATCCCGCTTATAAAAAGAATGTCTTTGAGACATTAGAATTTATGCTGCAGGATTTCCTTTCGATGAACCATATTCTTTTTCCATTTATGGAAAATGGGAAACTGAAACTTGTTGGGCAGACGCTACACCATTTTGAAAGCTTGCATGAACGGATCCTTTTAGGAAAGAGACTGTATGCCGTTTTATTCAGTCATAAAGAACGGCATATATTTGTGAAGAATTGGGCGAATGAACATCCACATACAGGTTCCCGAAAGATTTACTGGCCGCACATATTTAATGATATCAATGAAGGGGCCCCTGGAACGTTGCTGAAACCTAGTATTAAATCTTGCCAACTCGCCCCTGGTGCATCTAAATTTTATAGTCCGAGGCTAGAATTTGCATGGAAAAATAGAGTGCATCCGCCAGCTGAACCGGGGGACTGGTTTAAAGATTGGAAGGTCATTCAATACTTGGCCGAAACAAATGAAAAATTTGATGGGGAGATTGAAAATGACTATTGCAAAACACTTGAAAGGCTCGAACTTGCAGCAATTACAAAAAAGGCCATTTTTCTTCGAGATTAAAAAAATGGTCCCTGCTATACTTCTTGCTTCATTAATAGGAACTTATCTTGATCTTTTTTTTGTTGGCATAGGTATGTATTCTTTTCCAAAAAGATTTCTGCCGGATGTTTTTTCTATTAATATTGTGTTTACTCTAATCGGATTGCCTTTGTTCATTGTCTTTTTTTTATTTATGATGAATAGGATCAATGTCTGGAAAAAAGCGGGTTTTATTATAGTTTTAAGCTTATTAATGGCATGCGTAGAAAAGCTTGCGGAGGAAATCGGATTTTTTATCCATAAAGATTCTTGGAAGCACTGGTTTTCTTTTTGCGGATATATCATTTTTCTTATTTGTGTTTATTTATTTAATCGAATAAGCATTTTATCAGATTCACGAAAAAAATAATCAAAAACAAGAAGCAGCCAAATTTACAACTGACTGCTTCTTAATGTTACGACATATTAATCATTTAATTCCTTCAAAGCTGTTACACCGCCAGATAGCAGAGTAACATTAAAGCCTTTCTCTGATAATATGTCAGCACATTTTCTTGCCGAATTTCCAGTCGTACAAGTAACAATGATCTCTTCGTTTTTGGGCAAGGATGAAATCACGCCCAAATCATCTTCGTTTAAAGAAAAAATGTTCGATTTTTCAATGTTTAAACTACGTACATTTTCATTATCAATATGGTAGGTATTGTATTTATCAGTAGATCTTACATCCAGAATAATAACTTCTTCATTCTTTGTGAGTTTTTCAGCAAGTTCTGATGCTGTAATTGTTTTCATTTCATTAAAGCCACCTTAAATGTTATTTATACAAATATCGTATCACATTTGCGTATCGATGATAAAATTTGGAATTTTTCCCAGGTCAACATTTCCGCCTGAAATTACTGTAACGATCTTTTTTTCTTGGAATGGCAATTTATTAAACATAGCTGCTGCTACTGTTGTAGCACTTGAAGGTTCGATTAATTGTTTCATTCTTTCCATCACAAAGCTAAAGGCCCTGCGGATTTCATCTTCACTGACGAGAACGATATCATCCAAATACTTCATTAGTATAGGGAAAGTGAGATCTCCAGGCTGATTCGTTCTTAAACCATCAGCAATCGTATTCGTCCCAGGAATGGAGGTAATCTGTTTCTTTTCAAAGGAAAGATATGTATCGTTAGCCAAGGCAGGTTCTACTCCGATTACTTTTATTTTGGGATTACTTTCCTTTATAGCTGTTAAAATGCCCGAAATTAGACCGCCGCCGCCAATTGGAACAATAATTGCATCGACATCGTGGATTTGGTCTAATAATTCTAATCCAATTGTTCCTTGCCCAGCCATAATATAAGGATCATCATAAGGAGGAATATAGATCCCGTTCTCTTGTGCTGCTATTTCCTTCGCTCGCGGTAATCGCTCAGCTGAAGTTGTGCCGCATTTTTCAATACGGCCATTGTAACCTTTTATAGCGTTTTCTTTACAAAAGCTTATATCTTCAGGGACGACAATTGTCGCCGGAACTCCGTATTGGTTCGCAATATAGGCTACTGCCTGCCCATGATTTCCAGAAGAAGCTGCGGTCACATATTTTGCCCCATCTTGAACGGCTTGAATCACTTTATTGGCAGCCCCTCTAATTTTAAAGGAACCTGTTTTTTGTAAATGCTCTGACTTCAAATAGATTTGTTTGCCACAAACCTTCGATAATTGATCTGATTTCAATATCGGTGTGACATAAGTAATATCTTTAATTCTCTCTCTTGCCGCTTGTACATCAGTTAATGAAATCATCGTTCTCTCCCTTCCTACTCCCTTATGGCAATGATAAAGTCAATCTCAATGGGAGTATTGCTTGGAAGCTCGGCTACCCCAATGGCCGTTCTTGCGTGGCGCCCTCTTTCATCGAAAATTTTCACTAGTAGTTCAGAAGCAGCGTCTAAAACATTTGGCTGCTGTGAAAATTCAGGGGCCGATTGCACATAACCAGTTACCTTTAAAACCTGCTCCACCTTATCAAGACTCCCAATAGCTTCTTTTAAGCAGCTTAATGCCTTTAACACACAAATTTCTGCTAATTCACGCGCTTGTTCAATCGTTACCACTTCACCTACCTTGCCTTTATAAGGGATATTCCCGTTCACCCGGGGCACTTGGCCGCTAATATACGCAACATGATTGTGGATCACAATAGGTACATAGCTATAAAGTGGAGGGACTGCCTCGGGTAATGTTAAACCAAGCTCTTGTAATCGTTGTTCAATCATCACTATTTCTAAACCCCTTTTATCTTATATGTTGCTTATATTATCATTCTGTAATGTCTAGAAAAATCCCTTTAAAAAAGGACAATTCCTGTGTAAGGAATTGTCCCAGATTCTATTTCCACGGAATAAGCTTTCTTTCCAGCCACTGAAGCACCCGATTAAAAAGCAGTCCTAAAAACGAAAGTAATAAAACGCCCACCATTAATTTATTGGTGATCATAAGGTTCCCGTAATGCAGCACCATTGCGCCAATTCCATATTGTGCAGCAATCATTTCAGCAGATACCAATAGCAAAAGAGCTGTACCGGCTGCTAATTTAAGACCAGCAAAAATAGTCGGAAGTGCACCAGGCAATATGACCTTCCGAATCACATTAAAATGATTCGAACCAAATGTGACCGCTGCTTTTATTAATATTTGATCCACACTTTTTACACCAGAAAAGGTGTTAATGAGGACTGGAAAAAATACACCTAGCGCAATAATAGCGACCTTTGGCAATTCCCCAATTCCGAACCATAAAATAATAAGCGGGAGTAAAGCAATTTTTGGAATCGGATAAATTGAATACACGATTGGTGTAAAGATCGCGTCAGCCCATTTTGAAAAGCCAAGAATGAGACCAATAATAATACCTAAAGTGGCACCAAGAAGGTAGCCCCAACCAATTCGGTATAAACTTGCTAATAGGTTTTTCATAAGCTCCCCGCTGCTAATCAATTCCCATCCGGCTGTTACAATGGCTGTTGGTGCCGGTAAGAAAAGCGGAGGAACGATGTTCATACGGCAAACAAGCTCCCATATGAGCAAAAGTCCTGTAATTCCTAAAACGGATGCATAGGTTGGAATTTTCCGTTCCAGAAACCCAACCCGATTTTTGATGATTTGTTTATTTTCACTCATTTTCTACGCCTCCTTCAATGCTTCCTGAGCATCATGGCGTATTAAATTCCAAATATCTGTGGAATATTGTTCAAATTGGCTACGATACTTTTCTTCATCTCGGCCCATCTTTGGTAAATCAATATGAATAATGCTTTTGATTTTGCCGGGATGGCGGGACAACACGATAACCCGGTCAGCTAAGTATACTGCCTCCTGAATGTTATGTGTAACATAAAGCGTACTTAATTTAGTGCGATTCCAAATCGTTAAAAGCTCTTCTTGCATGATCGTTCTAGTTTGTGCATCTAATGCAGAAAATGGTTCATCCATGAGAAGGAGGTCAGGTTCTACAGAAAGGGCACGGGCAATTCCTGCACGCTGCTTCATTCCCCCTGAAAGCTGCTTAGGATAAGCACCTTCAAAACCTGTTAATCCTACCATATCAATATAGTATTTCCCTTTTTCTTCTCTTTCCTTTTTACTGACTCCCTTTTCTTCAAGTCCGTAAACGACATTTTGAAAAACGGTACGCCATGGAAATAATGCAATTTCCTGAAAGACGATTCCTAAATTGGGCTCCCTTCCTTCAGTGCCTTCAAAATATACTTGTCCTTCACTTGGCGACATTAATCCTCCCACAATATTAAGCAAGGTAGATTTTCCGCAGCCACTCGGACCAACGAGAACGACAAATTCTTGATTTTCGATGGAAAAATTAATGTTTTCAAGAGCCGTTACTTCTCTTTTTTTGGAATCAGCAAATTTCTTACTGACGTTTTCTACGACTATTCTCATGATGTTATTCCCCTAGTTCTTTTAGTGCTTCCTCTAACAATTGTGTGTTGACGATTTCTTTGCTATCTATAGCTTTGTCGATAAGTTTCTCTTTTGCATACCAATCAATTTGTGTTTGAATGTCAGATTCAAGTAATTTACCGTCACGATCCATATATGGCAGCCCTTTTTTGATAAGCTCAGGATCTTGGTCCGTATACTTGGCAATGATATTTATAACTTCATCATAGTTTTCCCCTAGTACAGTTTCTCCGTCCTTTTTCACTAAAACGGCATCATAGTAGTATCGGGATGCTTTGATATAAGCTTTAAAGAATCTTTTTGCTGCATCTTTATTATCTGCAAATGCTGGTGAGAAGAAAATTCCTGAAGTTTGATAATCGATTTCTTCACCAATTTGAGAAATGACTTTTCCATATCCTTCTTGTACGACAGTTGAAATATTAGGCTCATTTAAAATAACAGCATCCACCTGCTTGCTATTTAAAGCTTCCATTAGACCCTTAATACTGTTGAGTGGTACTAATTGAACGTCAGCAATGCTTAAGCCATGATTTTCTAATACTCTACCTGCCATATAATGGAATGTGGAGCCTGTTTGAGTAATCCCGATTTTCTTTCCTTTTAAGTCTTCAATCGTTGCTGCACTAGAATCATTCGGTACAAGCAGGGCAGATGAAGAGTAGCCTTTCTGCTCTCGGCCTTTATCAGCAACAATCCATAATTTCTGTCCGCCAGCAACCATATTATATAGACTCGCAGTAATTCCAGTAGCACCAACATCTACACTGCCACCTGCTGTTGCAACTGCAATCGGTTGTGCTGCTTCAAACCAAGTTGCTTTTGCATCTATATTTTCTTCCACGAAAAATCCTTTTTCTAATGCAATAAATAATGGTGCTGAGCTCGTTAATTTAAGCATTCCAATGTTGACAGAGGCCTTTTCCGGGCCTTTTCCAGCATCAGACTCATTTCCTGTTGATTGGTTTTCTTCTTTTTGTCCGCAACCTGTAAGCGCTAGAGTTAATGATAGAATAGCGGCAAAAATGATTGTTAAAGATTTTTTCAATGTAAATACCTCCATGCTTTAATGTAGTACATTATTAAATATTAACATAAGTGAAGTACATTCGACATAATTTTCAAAAAAAAACCTATAAATTATGGTTATTTACACATGTGGGATCGCTTCAAAGCTTTTTGAAAATATTATTTTAAATATATAAAAAGCAGAAATAATAGTCAAAAAAAAAAATTCCACGACATCTTTTATCGATATCGTGGGTCTTTATTATGGCCTGCTAATTCCTAGACTAATTGTTTTTCTAAAGGATTCAGCCGCTGTGTAAGGATTCGCGGCCTTCATAATACCGGAAACAATTGCATAACCAGCGATGTGTTTTTCTGGAAGCTCCGTTAAATTATCAACTTTAATTCCCCCGATAGCTACTACTGGGATTGAAACTTTTTTCGTAATGGCTTGAAGCATCCCCTCAGGAAGCAGTTTGGCATCGTTTTTTGATGTTGTTGGGAATACTGCACCGACTCCTATATAATTTGCTCCATTTCTCTCAGCTTCCACAGCCTCTTCGACCGTTGAAACAGAGATTCCCACGATCATAGAGGCGGGTACTATTTTTTTGGCGGCAGACAAAGGCAGATCGTTCTGGCCGATATGAACTCCAGCAGCATTTACGGCAATTGCAATATCAATTCGATCGTTAATAATAAGTGGCACATGATACTGATCTAGCAAGTTTTTTATTTTTTTTGCTTTTTCGTAAAAAAGCTTTCCGCTACTTTGTTTTTCACGGAGCTGAACAATCGTCACTCCGCCTTTCACAGCACTCTCAACGGTTTGAAGAAGCTTTTCAACTGGAGCTGATTCTTCAGTAACTAAATATAATGTATAGTTTGGTTTCATGCGAAACGAACACCTTCTTCCCATATTTGTCCATCCATTAACGATATCTCATCCATAAGCTTGATACGGTAAGTCCCTATCCCATCACAATCTTGTAATCTATTTCTTGCCCTTTCTCCTGCTAAACTCATAACTGACATTCCAGCGATGGCTGCAGAAAATAGGTCATCTGTGATTCCGGCAAAGCAGCCGATTAAAGAAGCTGTCATACAGCCTGTTCCTGTAATTCGGGTTAGCCAAACATCACCATTTTCTATGCTGACGGTCTTTTCTCCATTGGAAATTACGTCAATTTCGCCGCTAATGACTGTTATTGTATTAAGCTGCTTGGCAGTCTCAATAGCCAGAGCTTCCTTCGAGATAGAAATCTCTCCAGCGTCAACCCCTCTTGTTACGCCCTTACCGCCAATTAGGGCAAAAACCTCTGTTGCGTTTCCTCGTACAATGGATACATGAACTTTTTTCAGAAAATCAATTGCCTTTTTCGTTCTAAATGGAGTAGCGCCAACACCGACTGGGTCAAAAACGACTGGAATTCCTTTTTCATTTGCGGCTTGCCCTGCACGAATCATCGCACTATAGGTCAAATCATCAATCGTACCAAAATTAATGACAAGTGCATTTGCCAAGCTCACCATATCTGCAACCTCTTCGATACTTGTAGCCATAACGGGTGAACCGCCAATGGCAAGTGTTGCATTTGCACAATCGTTTATCGTGACGTTATTTGTAATATGGTGAATAAGTGGATTGCGCTCCTTTATTATCGTAAATAAATTTTTAATCGTATCCTTATTCATGATCATTTGTCCTCCAAGCTAAAATGTTTAGGGGTTTTGCTTGATTAGCAGATTTGCTTTTTCATATAGTTCATAAAAATGGTTCGTAGGACCATGGCCATGTCCAAGTTCAAGACTATGTTTAATGGCAGTTGTGATATAGTTTTTTGAAGATCGTATTGTCTCTAATAAAGACTCTCCTTTTGCTAAATTGGCTGCAATAGCAGATGAAAGAGTACAGCCTGTACCGTGTGTATTTTTTGTATGAATTCTTTCTCCCTTTATCCATTGAAAGCTGTTTCCATCAAAGAATAAATCATTAGGCTCTCCGCTAAGATGTCCGCCTTTTAAGAGAACTGAACCCGCCCCTAGTGCTTTAATGACTACGCAGGCATACTTTATATCTTCTTCACAGTTAATCTTACTTCCAGTTAATACCTCTGCTTCAGGAATATTGGGGGTTACAACTGTTGATAGCGGAATTAATATTTCCTTAAGGGCCGACATTGCCTCTTTTTGTAATAAGTGATGTCCGCCTTTTGAAACCATGACTGGGTCTAATACAATGTATTTTGGTTTATATTTTTGCAAAGAACGGGCAACTACCTCAACTGTTTCAGCAGTAGAAAGCATCCCTATTTTAACAGCATCAACTTGTATATCATCGAATACCGCTTCTATTTGATCCCGGATGATGGAAAGATCAATATTTTGTACTGATCTTACTTCTTGTGTATTTTGTGCGGTAACGGCCGTAATGACTGACATTCCAAATACTCCTTGCGCGGCGAATGCCTTTAAATCTGCTTGAATTCCTGCACCGCCGCCAGAATCAGAGCCTGCGATTGTAAGTGCTGTTTTCATGAAGCATCCCTCCGATCGCCTTATTTTTAATTAATATTTTTAGTAGTGCATATCCCATAATTGCACCAGTAAATGAACTCATCGTAAAAGCAGGTATTAATCCGAATAAGGTTGCTTCCTTCCCTAATAGAAGTACAGCAATTGGGTACGTTGCCATTGCACCAAGAATCCCTGTACCAATGACTTCCCCTGTAGCAGCAATCCCAATATTCTTCGTTTTTTGATATAGCATCGCAGCCAGAAATGCTCCAATCATACTGCCTGGATAAGCAAATAAACTTCCGGTTCCGAGCATATTTCTAATCGATGAAGAAAGAAAGGCTTGAATCACTGCATACCAAGGTCCAAGTAAAACAGCTGATAGGACGTTGGCAAAATGCTGAATTGGAAAAATTTTCGCAAAGCCAACTGGAATGTAAATGAAACTGCTTGAAACTGTGGTGATCGCTGCGATGATGGCAGTTAAGGTAAGTTTTTTCGTTTTTTGCATGTCTGTCACTCCTTTGTTTATTTTTTTGACACGATATTTTCAAATGCTTCTTTCGGGTCGATCGGCTCTTTTATAACCTTTGATTTGTAAAGCCAATCAGCAACATTCTCCCAAGATGCTTCTACTTGATAGCCAAATGGCACATCCTTATCCTCCATTAATGGTAAGAGAACCTGCAAGCTTTCCTTTTCGACTTCTTTATCTAGTGGAAAGCTATGATTTTCATGATCAAGCAAAACTTGGAGACCAGCATCAGGGTCTGCTTTCACGTCTTCATGGCCTTTCGTGACCGCATGCCAAAACTTTTCAATCGACTCTTTCTTATTGCTTAATGTATTTTCACCTGTTACGATGATTAGCTCATAATTATCAGGGACACCATAATCCGGCAAATGAAGAACATCAATGTTGTATCCTTCTTTTTTCAATAGAACCTGCTCATGGTTAATATAAGCACCGACTAGAGCATCCACATTATCAGTTGCTAAGGAGGCCATTAAATCCCAGCCAACATCAGTCATTTTCACCTTGCTCATATCACCGCCGTCAATTTCGACCATTGATGAAACTACGGCCTCACTTACTGAAGCCGATGGGTAGCCAACATTTTTCCCTTCTAAATCCTTTGGAGATTGAATTCCGCTTTCTGTCTTATACATGATTGCATCAAGGGAATGTCTCACAAATGCTGCAATGGAGACGACAGGGATATTCTCCGCTCTTGAAACTAAAAGCTGACTTTGATAGCTGATTGCTAAGTCAACTTTTCCAGTGGCGGCAAGCTTCAATGGGTCGTTCGTATCGGCAGGCATTTCAATTTTTACATTTAGACCTTCATCTTCAAAATATCCTTTTTCTTTAGCGACATAAATGGCTGAGTGAACTGCATTCGGATACCAATCAAGCATAATGCTTAAATCCTCTAGCTCTTCCATTTTATCTGCATTACTCGTTTCGTTTTGCCCTGCGTTACAGCCTGCTAACATGATAGCGATAACAATCAATAATAGTTGATATAACAGTGATTTTTTCATCTTCTGAGCAACTCCATATGTGAATTATTCTACATTTTTCCATTTCAATATATAATTCTCTGCTGCTTTAACAATGGCGAACAAAAGGATGCCAAGTAAAGTTAGGATCGTAATGGCTGCAAAAACTCCTTCTGCATTTAAATTTCCTGACATTCTGCGGCTATAGTATCCTAAGCCCTCACTTGCCCCTAGCCATTCTCCAATCGTCGCACCAACTAAAGCATAAACGATAGCAAGCTTTAGCCCAGAGAAAAAAGAAGGAAGTGCCATCGGAGTGTTTAATTTTAGGAAGATCTGCCAGCGGTTTGCTCCCATGGAACGCAATAATTCGCTATATTCCTGATCACTCGATTTAAGTCCGTCATATGTGCCTACAACAATAGGAAAAAATGAGATAAGAATCGTTACCGCGACCTTACTCCAAATCGTATAGCCGAACCAAAGGACGAAAATTGGCGACAAGGCAATGATTGGAATCATTTGCGAAATTAACACTGCAGGATAAAGCATTTTTTCTAGTGTTTTGAAAAAAAACATCCCTGCTGCCAACACAATTCCTCCCATAACAGCTAGGAGAAATCCAATTAGAAATTCAATCATCGTAGCTGGCAAGTGTTCTAATAATAGTGGCTTCCAATTTTCAAAAATTGATAAGATTACTCTTGTTGGTGCCGGAATGATAAAGGCAGGAATGAACTCACTTTGTACTAGCCATTCTAATAAGAGTAAGATTGTCATGAAGAATAGGAGAAATAAACTATAAGTCTGTA
>NZ_JBALPC010000162.1:0-7660 GCF_036965225.1 Bacillus sp. JJ1474
GACTAATGGTATTACCTTTTGAGGAAAGTATAACAAAGAGTGAATTAAAAGACAATACTAAATTTACAGAAAATTATAACATGTTGAAAAATAAAAAACTCATGATGGTTCCTCTTAAAATGTAAGTAATGAACAAACATTTTTTAGTTCCATCTTGAGCTTGTAGTTCACTTATAGTATTAATCGTTATTAATATCATACTCACTATTCAATTGTTTTTTTTGCTCTAAAACTTCAATTTCTGTATTACGCTTTACATGTTCTGACATGGATCGGTGGGCTTTTTCTGGATCCTGAGATATGATTGCAGCTGCGATAGCGGACAATTCATCAATCGCTATTTTACGGTATTGTTTATCAGCAACTTCTGCTAACATAAGGGAGGCCCTATTAAAGACCTCATTAATGCCAAACATAATCGCTTCCCTAATAGAATTTTTAGAAGCTATAGCTATTTGGTTGTGAAAAGAAACATCAAGTTCAACTAACTTTTCCCAGGAACCATTTTCTGCTTCATTCTTATACAACTCTAGAATTCTTAATAACTCTGTGACATCTTCATCAGTTCTTCTTTTGGCCGCCCAAAATGCAGTTTCTGCTTCAAAACTTCCCCGAAATTCCGATAAATCTTCAATAGTTGCTCCTCGAAAACGAATTAAAGCATTAAAAGCTTTTGATAAATGAGTAGATTTCGAATCGGTTATAAATGTACCTCCACTTTTTCCTCTGCTTACTTCAACAATTCCCGCACCCTCCAAAGATCGTATCGCTTCTCTTAATGTAGCACGGCTTACGTTAAATACAACTGCCAGATCTCGTTCATTCGGGAGACGATCTCCTGGATTTAGACTCCCACTCGAAATAGCGTCTTGAATTTGTTCCGCAACGTCTTCAAAACCACGTATTTGTCGCGCTGCTGAAAATATCCCATGCATATTTTTTGAATCATTATTTGTATTCAACTAATCTATCTCCTTTTCTTAAGAAGTAACAATAACAAGACAGTTTATAGAAAAAGGTCATGATGAACTTACTTTATTTTTCCTTTTATTAGGTAAACCTTCACGTAATATATGTTATGAAAAAAATCCCACCTTGTAAAGCTGATAACTTGGTTAACGTAAAGGAACAACTTTGTACTATGATTTACATAAAGATATTCTATTTTCCTAGAGTTTTGAACCCAATTCTGCCATGAAACAATTCACAAACCTATTTATCTCTTATCTTCTAAGACTGGATTCAGTGGGTGTATATATCTAGAGCATTAATAAAACACTGTTTGTTCTTTACTTTAATACTTTTTAAATTTTCTGTATTTTTAGTATTGTCTTTTAATTTCCTCTTTGTTATACTTTTTCCAAAAGGTAATACCATTAGTCCATTCTTTTAAATCAGTGTACTTCAAGTTAGTGATGAAAATCAAATGCTTTAATGGAAAAACTAAGTTTTATTGATTTTTCTTTTAATTGGGTTGTAATTTTTTTGAATTATTTGGTAGATATACTGTTTTCCAAAATCCTTAAAGAAAGGAGGTCTATTTATGATTAACTTTAATAGGTGGATTGACAGGCTCAATAAATTCCTAGTATTTGTAATAGGGATTCTATTGATAGTAATGGTTTTAACCATTTCTTTTCAGATTATGGTTAGAATGATTTTTCCTAAGTTAGGAATCCAATTTTCAGCACCTTGGGCAGGTGAATTGCCAATGTATTGTATGATTTGGCTAATCTTTTTAGGTGCTGCAGTTGCAACAAGGAATAACAAACTAATTTCAGTTGATATACTTCAAACGAATCTCCCTCCAAAAGGGAGAAAAATAGTTAACTTAATTGCTATGAGTCTATCAATTGTCTTTTTTGTTGGTCTACTTATTGCTGGTTATCACTGGGCAATGTTTGGAATGACTGAGACATCTACTTCAATGGGAATTTCAATGTTTTATGTGTATGTATCATTACCAGCTAGTGCACTAGTGATGATTTTAAATTCAGTAGCACACCTATTCGATGAATTTATAATTAAAGAAACTTTAAAAGTAAATGAACTAACTCAAAATGCAGATTTTAGTGTATAACACCAATAATTCTAGGGGGTAATTCTATGAGAAAGAGATACTCTATAATCTTTTTCATGCTAATCATTATTTTGGGTGCTTGTAGTGGAAATAAAGAAGCGAATACGGAAAATGGCAAGGAGAATGCTAGTAAAGCTATAGAGTTGGATTTAAGTCATGTATTAACAGAGGATTCAAGTTTCCATGCTGCTGCAAAAAAATTGTCTGAATTAGTTGAGGAAAGAACTTCTGGCGAGATCAAAATTAAAATATTTCCTGCTGGTCAATTAGGAGGAGAGGTCCAAAGTATTCAAGCTGCAAGAAATGGGAATCAGGATATTATTATCACCGGAACACCAGCATTAACAGCAACTGCCCCTGAATTTTTAGCCTTAGATCTACCCTATTTATTTGAAAATATAGATGAAGCAAACGGGTTTCTTCAAGGTTCTTCTGGCGAAGCCTTATTAAGCGGATTATCAAAGTATGGTCTTGTAGGATTAGGCTTTAATTCCGCTTTAGAAAGAAACGTTTTCTCAAAGAAACCAGTAAAGAATCTAGATGATTTTAAAAATTTGAATATTCGTGTAGTACAGTCAGATGGATATATTAATGCCTATAACTCTCTTGGGGCACAGCCAACACCGATGCCCTATTCTGAGGTTTATTTATCGCTTCAACAAGGGGTTATCGATGCTGGAGAAGCAGCAGCTGATACTATGATTACTGATAAGTTTATGGAGGTTTCCTCCCATTATAACTTAACCAAGTCTCATTTTTATCCAGTTGTCTTATTGATGTCAGAAAAGTCAATGGAAAAGTTGAGTAAAGGACAACAAGAAATAATTAAGCAATCTGCAAAAGAAGCTACTCAAACTGGAATTGAATATTATAAAGATTCATATAAAAAATCGCTTGAAATATTGAAGGAAGAAGGAATTGAGATTGTTGAAACTGATATGGACTCATTTAAAAAGGCTACCCAAGGGTTAAGAGATGAGTTTATTAAAAATAATCCAAATCTCAGCCCTGACTTGGTTGAACTAATTAAAAAATAATATGCTTAAAATTTTATTAAGACTGTATGCCCGTTATTTTTAGAAACATCATTCTGACCTATGAGAATATAAAATGAACTGAGGTGAGATGAGTTAATGGTTGGTACTTTGTTTTCAGGATTTTTCGCTTTTCTTATCATCGGTATTCCAGTAGCAGTTGCTCTAGGTGGGGCGGCCTTCATTGTTTTATTACTGGATGGATATAATCTTACGACAATTCCCCAAAAAGTTTTTGAAGGTTTGTCGCCTTATACACTTTTGGCCATCCCATTTTTTATTCTTGCAGGAAATTTAATGAGTTCAGGAGGAATTGCTAAAAGGTTAATAAACTTTGCAACTTCACTAGTAAAATGGATGACAGGTGGAGTAGGGGCTTCAACAGTACTAACAACCATGATTTTTTC
The DNA here is from genome assembly GCF_036965225.1 of Bacillus sp. JJ1474. NCBI lineage: Bacteria > Bacillati > Bacillota > Bacilli > Caryophanales > Bacillaceae > Bacillus > Bacillus sp. JJ1474. The sequence continues at coordinate 3,522 of NZ_JBALPC010000162.1, forward strand.
AACTGTATCTGGATCCTCATCGGCCACAACTGCAGCAATTGGTACCATTATGATTCCTAACATGGAAAAGAAGGGATATGCTAGAAACTTTTCTGCGGCGCTATGCGCCGCAGCTGGTGAGATGGGTGCTATAATTCCTCCCTCAATTGTCATAATTGTATATGCCATGACAAGTGGAACTTCAATAGGAAAGATGTTTATAGCAACGATCATCCCTGGGTTAATGGTTGGAGTATTTTTAATGATTGCCAACTACTTGTATGTTAAATCTAATCATATTGATAAAGGTGTAAAAACAGAGACAAACATTTGGTTTAAAGAGGTTCTAGTTGCTTTTAAAGAATCTTTCTGGGCACTAATGATGCCTGTACTTATTCTGGGTGGAATATATTTTGGTATATTTTCGCCTACAGAAGTATCGGTAATAGCTGTAATTTACAGCTTTATTTTAGGGGTTTTTGTTTATAAAGAAATTAAACTTAAAGAAGTATTTCAGGTTATTACAAAGTCGGCTATTTCTACAGCAGTAATAATGATTATTGTTGGGTTTGCTACAATCTTTGCATATGTGTTGACCATTAATCAAATCCCACATCAGGTTGCAGAGTTTTTATTACAAGTAACCGAAAATCCAATTGTATTCCTATTATTAGTTAATATATTACTATTAATTGCAGGGATGTTTTTAGAGGCATTTTCGGCAATTATTATATTAACTCCAATACTAGCACCGGCAGCCATTCAATTCGGAATTGATCCCATTCATTTTGGGGTTATTATGATTTTAAACTTGGCGGTAGGTATGATCACACCTCCAGTAGGAGTCAATCTATTTATTGTTTCTGAAATTGCATCAGTATCAATTGTTAACTTAATCAAGCCTGCTCTGCTAATGATAGGTGTGTTATTAGTAAATTTATTATTAATAACATATATACCAATACTTTCAACCTGGTTGCCTTCATTCCTATAAAAGTAAAGCTAATTAAATTTTGATTGTTTAAATGCCATTATTCCGAAAATATGTTTCAGAATAATGGCATTATTCAAGCTTAGGGAGGAGAATTTACTATGTCTCAGAGATTACTGCCAAATTTAAAGCTTAGCGAACAATTTTTAAAAGGAATTAAGTATTTATTTATTGATGGAGAATTTGTCCCTTCTGTAAGTGGAAAAACATTCGATACAGTTAATCCAGCGACAGAAGAAGTAATTGCTACCGTATGTGCAGCGCAGGAAGAGGATATCGAGTTAGCTGTAAAGGCGGCTCGAAAAGCATTTGAAACAGGACCTTGGCCAAAGTTAAGTGGGTCAGAACGAGCAAACCTGTTATTAAAATTAGCGGATCTAATTGAAGAAAATAAAGAAGTACTGGCGCAACTTGAATCTCTTGATAATGGAAAGCCATATATCCGTGCTTTAGAAGATGATATACCAGGAGTGGTAGATTATTTCAGATACTATGCCGGATGGGCGACGAAGTTTTACGGACAAACAATTCCGTATTCACCTGAATATGTTACTTATACACGACATGAGCCTATCGGTGTTGTTGGTGCAATTGCGCCTTGGAATTTCCCTTTAATGTTAGTTGCGTGGAAATTAGGTGCAGCTCTTGCAACTGGATGTACAGTAGTGCTAAAGCCAGCTGAACAAACACCTTTAACAGCACTATACTTTGCAGAATTAGTTAAGCGTGCTGGTTTTCCGGATGGAGTAGTAAATATCGTTCCTGGCTTTGGAAATATCGCTGGAGAAGCCATTCTTAACCATAAAGACATTGATAAGATTTCCTTTACAGGCTCTACTGTAACGGGTAAGCACATTATGAAAAGGGCTTCCGAAACAGTTAAAGATATTACATTAGAGCTTGGAGGTAAGTCTCCAAACATTATTATGGAAGATGCTAATCTAACTAAAGCAATTCCAGGTGTTTTCAATGGAATTATGTATAATCATGGACAAAATTGTAGTGCCGGTTCCCGGATCTATGTACACAGAAAACATTATGAAGATGTAGTGAATCAGTTAGCCAGTCTTGCCAAACAGGTAAAACTAGGAGATGGATTAGATCCTGAAACAGAAATGGGGCCACTTGTATCGAAACAACAGCAGGAACGAGTGTTGAATTACATTGAAATAGGAAAGGCGGAGGGTGCTCAAATTGTTGCAGGTGGCGGAAAAGGGCTTGAAAAAGGATACTTTGTTGAACCAACCATTATTGTCAATGTAACAGAGGAAATGACCATAGTAAAAGAAGAGATTTTTGGACCAGTTGCTGTTGTTCTTCCGTTCGACACAATTGATGAAGTAGTGGAACGGGCAAATAATTCGGATTATGGCTTGGCAGCTGGAATATGGACTGAAAATGTAAAAACAGCGCACATAGTATCCAATAAATTAGCAGTCGGGACAGTTTGGGTGAACTGTTACGGACTCGAGCCTGCTGAGACTCCTTTTGGGGGTTACAAGCAGTCTGGAATTGGACGTGATAACGGTTCTTACGCTCTAGAGAACTTTACTAAAGTAAAGACAATTTGGATCAGTTTGGAAGATTAGTTTTACACTATTAATAAGCGAAAGGACTAGCAAATAAATCATCTGCTAGTCCTTTTTTAGTTAATCACTCCCAAACTTTTGTATACTGAGCAAAACAATTTTGCAAAAGAAGCTATAGTAGAAAATCTACTGAATAGTTTATTTAAACTAATGAGAAGGATAAAGTAAAGTATTAGAATATTAAATATAATAGATAAATAAATCAATACTGATAACTGTATCTGAAGGGCTATTTTTTTATGGAGGTTAGTAGCATGCATTATGATGTAATTTTAATTGGAGCAGGTTCAATGGGGATGGCAGCAGGTTATTTTTTATCAAAGAGTGGAAAAAGAACTCTATTAATAGATTCTTTTAATCCACCACATAACAAGGGGAGTCACCATGGAGACACTAGAATTATTAGGCATGCTTATGGAGAAGGGGAAGAGTATGTTCCGTTAGCTCTCAAAGCCCAAGAATTATGGCATGACTTAGAGAATGATACTGGAAAACAATTGTTTCTCCAGACAGGAGTTCTCAACGTTGGTAATGAAAAATCAGATTTCATCCAAAACATCATCTTTAGTTCAAAGAGATATACGTTGCCTCTAGATGTTCTAGATTCAAGTGAAGTGAATAAGCGTTGGTCTGGTATCGCTTTACCTAACGATTTCATTGGGTGTTTTGAACCAACATCAGGAGTGCTAAAATGCGAGGAATGCATTGATGCATACAGGGAACTTGCTGAGCTGCACGGAGCTTCAATCTTAACAAACAGTAAAGTGAAAGAAATAGTAGTTCATGACAAAAAAGTAACAGTCAAGACCGAGGACCAGACTTTTTGTTCTGAGGCATTAGTCGTTTCAGCAGGGGCATGGTCAAGTAGTCTCCTTTCCATGTTAGATTTGAACCTTCCTCTTAAACCGGTTAGAAAAACATTTGCATGGTTCGAAGCCGATGAACACTTATATAATCATCGGGATTTTCCAGCTTTTGCATTTGAGACATCTCAAGGCCTTTATTATGGCTTTCCAAGCATCAATGGTTCTGGATTAAAGGTAGGTCGTCATGATGGAGGGGAAGAAATAAATCCAGATGAATTCATACTAGGATTTGGTGAAATAGAAGAAGATGAAGCAGATTTAATACAATTTTTGAATGCCTATATGCCTTCTAAACTAAAATTAAAGTATGGTAAAACATGTATGTATACACTTACCCCTGATGAAAATTTTATTATCGATTTGCATCCTACATATCCAAACGTGGCTATTGCATCGGGTTTCTCAGGGCATGGCTTTAAATTTAGCAGTGTTGTTGGTCAGATTATAAGTGAATTAATTATTTCTGGGAAGTCAGAACAAAACATTTCGCCATTTTCAATCAATAGATTTAAAGAGAACTGCTTTACTAGCTAATAGAAATATTTTATCCTTCCCATTAGGGAGTGATTCTGGAGCAACATAACTTTTATTAAACCGATACTTAAATCTATTAGATATGAATCCATTTTGATCAATCTTTTTTTAGTGAATTTTCAAATTTACCATAAAAAACAGGTTTGTAAGATGTTCTCGAACAAACTTTATTTCAAAGCA
>NZ_JBALPC010000163.1:0-26721 GCF_036965225.1 Bacillus sp. JJ1474
CCTTCGATACAGAAAACCAAGGTCTAAGGTCGTTAAGAAGGGTCCACAACTCCCTTTGATACGGAAAACTATGGTCGAAGGTCGTTAAGAGGGTGTCATAACGCCTTTCGATTCGGAAACCTCTGGTCGAAGGTCCTTAAAAGAGGTTCATAACGTCCTTCGATACAGAAACCCATAGTCGAATGGCGATATGAGCCCTTCAAGCCCCACATTGCCGACCTGATCCCTACTAAAGCCGAGACAACTTACTAGTCAAATTCATAAAATTAATACCCTTGTAGTAACTATTTTTCACCAGTACATTAGGTCCTAGGCAGCGTACTTCAGGACAGTGGCAATTTAATGATCGGGCTAAATCGGTATCAAGCCATTTGTCGAAAATGTCCGTGAGTTGATCAGATTGGACATTCCCCAGCGCCGGAGTATCACCAAAATCCGTCACAATGACATCTCCCGTAAAAATATTAATGTTCAAACGGGAACGGCCATCTGGATCATTTCGAACTGTAACATTTTTCGCAGCATATAAGCGTGTCAACAACTCCAAATCCTTTTCATTGCCACTGCAAGCGTAAAAAGGCAAGGTGCCAAACAACATCCAAGTATTTTCATCTCGAATATCCAATAAATGATGAATTGCGGAACGAATCTCATCTAATGACAGCGTTTCTAAATTGGATGCAAAATCAGATGGATACATTGGATGAATTTCATGGCGCTGGCATTTCATTTCCTCCACAATTTGCTTGTGGATTTTCTCGAGGTAAGGCAGGGTCCGCTTGTTTAACATCGTTTCGGCTGAAACCATAACACCAGCTTTAACTAATTCCTGACTATTTTCAATCATGCGTATAAAAAGCTTCTGTCTTTGCTCATACGTTGGCTTCCGTTCCATCATGGCAAAGCCGCCTTCAATAAATTCTTCCTCCGTACCCCAATTGTGAGAAATATGTAGTACATTTAAGTAAGGGATGATTTCCTCGTATCTAGCTAATTCCAGCGTTAAATTCGAGTTGATTTGCGTTTTGACCCCACGATTATGTGCGTATCGAAGTAAGGGGACTACATATTCCTCCACGGATTTCCTCGACAGCATAGGTTCTCCGCCTGTAATACTTAGTGCCCTCAAATGTGGCACCTCTTCAAGCCTCCTAAGTAATAAATCAACGGACAGTCCCTTAGGATCCTTTGGCTGTAGAGTATATCCAACTGCACAATGCTCACAGCGCATATTGCATAAAACTGTTGTTGTAAATTCAATATTGGAAAGAGTAAGCTTTCCAAACTCATCCATATCCTGATAGGCTTCCCATTGATCGTTTGCAGGTTTTACCTGCAGCATATTTTTAATCATTTTGCTCTCCTTTAAAATAAAATCCATTATCATCTAAAATAAAATGCTCTTATGTCAAAGATAAGCTTACAACTTATAAGAAATGCCTAAAAGAGTAGATTCGTTTTTTTATAAAAATAAATTGACGGAATGCCTAGGACAGTTTATTATATACCATATTAACGACTATTTAACGACAATTAAAAATAGTCGAAAAATTGGTTTTGTTTGGAAAAACGATAAAAAAGGGGAAATGAACGTGCAAAAAAGGGAGATGACGTTTGGTCTTGCCATTATTCCGCTATTGGTAATGATTGTGGTCATGGCAATAGCGGTAGTTGTATTAGAACAAGGGCCGCATATTCCGCTTATTGTGGGAACCTCAACTGCTGCTATTGTAGCATGGCGTGTAGGATTCAAATGGGATGAAATTGAAGAGATGATGTATAAGGGGATACGTCTAGCTCTTCCTGCAGTCATTATTATTATGCTAGTAGGTTTAACGATTGGTGCTTGGATAGGCGGCGGAATCGTTGCGACTATGATTTATTATGGGTTAAAAATTATTACACCATCTCTATTTCTTGTAGCTATCTGTGTTATTTGCTGTATCGTTTCATTGGCAATTGGAAGCTCCTGGTCCACAATGGGTACGATTGGGGTTGCGGGAATGGGAATTGGCTTAAGTATGGGAATTCCTGCTCCGATGATTGCGGGTGCAATCATTTCTGGCGCTTATTTCGGAGATAAAATGTCACCGCTTTCAGACACGACTAACTTAGCGGCAGGTTTAACTGACACGGATTTATTTGTCCATATTAAACATATGCTTTACACAACGATCCCAGGGATCACGATTGCTTTAATCGTTTATGCTATTATGGGAAGAAAATTTGCGGCTGGAGCCATGGATGCACAAAGCATTGATCAAACGATTCAGGTTCTTCAGGACAGTTTTGTTATTTCTCCATTCCTATTAATAGTTCCTGTTCTCGTTATTGTTCTCGTTGCTAAAAAAGTTCCAGCCATACCGGCTCTTATTATTGGTATCTTGCTAGGTTTCCTAGCTCAGATTTTTGTACAAGGCGGAAATGTTGCCGATGCGGTCGCTGCTTTACAAAGCGGATTCCTCATTGACACTGGCAATGAAATGGTTGACAATCTCTTTAACCGAGGCGGTTTAGATGAAATGATGTATACTGTTTCAATGACAATTGTGGCGATGACATTTGGAGGAATTTTAGAAAATACAGGTATGCTTCAAGCGATTGTGAACCAATTATTAAAGCTTGCAAAATCTGCAAAGAGCTTAGTAGCTTCAACAGTTGTATCATGTTTTGCAACAAATGTTTCTTGTTCAGAGCAGTATATTTCAATCGTTATCCCATCTCGCATGTTTGCAAAAGCTTATCGTGATAAAGGCTTGCATTCTAAAAACTTATCCCGTGCACTGGAGGATGGGGGAACGCTAACCTCTGTGTTTGTTCCATGGAATACTTGCGGTGTATTCATCCTTGCAACACTTGGTGTTCATACATTTGAATATGCTCCATACGCAATCTTAAACTTTGTTGTTCCTATTCTCTCAATCATCTTTGCATATACTGGTTTCTCTATTGTAAAGCTAACTGATAAGGAAAAGCTTGAGCTGCAGAAAAAAGATGAACTAGTAATGAAGGCGTAACATAAAAAAGGAAGGTTCCTTAACAGAACTTTCCTTTTTTCCTTAAAAATAAATCGGGATATTCAGTTTATATAGAGCTCGCGGACGGCCCTGCTGATAGGTCATCTCCTCACCGACAATCTGAATGTACCCATGGTCAGTTAGCTTTTTTATCATTCTTTCAGCTGTACGCCTAGTGACTTGAAGAAAATCTGCCAGATCAGCTGAAGTAAACTGATGAATGTCCTTGGAAAACTTAATGATTTTTGAGAGGTTGGCAGGGCTTAATTTTGCTTTTTGTGCGATAAGGTATAAATCAGGGTGATCATTTACGAGTTTTTGCTGTTTATGCAATTGTGGGAAAGGGCCAAGAAGATCCTTTTTTTCTGTTAAAATAAAACAACAGTTGCTATTCTCATTTTTCTCGGCAAAACCTAAAGCAATTAGGGCATTTTTTTCAGCTTCCTTCATGGTCGCACCATAGCCAAAGCCAATGGCATTACCATCCGTTTTAGAAAATAATTGATTGAGGTCTTCATGTCTCATCGACTCTATGTCTCCTCTAGTGCTGTACAAGACAAACTGAGAATCATTTAATTGCTGAACAGTTGCATAAATCTCGTGTGCAAATGTATCAAGATTTTTCCGTTGTTGTTCATTTAGTGAATCAACGGATATATAGCCGACAGCCACTTGTGAAGCTTGGCTTTTCACATACTCAGCCTTTGCCTTCGCATCCTGTAGACCGCGAATCAAGGCAGTCTTTGGATCAGCCATCCGAATGGCAGGAACGCCTTGAAGGATTAATTGGTTATAAACAACATGTACACTTGTAATCGCTAAATCAATTTCCCCTTGCTTCCACAATAAGTGATGAAAGGAAACAAGCTGTTCAAAGTCATACGGTTCTTGCAGTAAAATATCCTCATAATCTCTAACATGCAAGGGGCTTGTCTTAATATCAACTGCATCCAGGACGTTGGAAACAATGGAAGCATCAAATAAATCAATTGAAATTCGATCCAATGAAATCTTCTTATGGTATAATGCAGCAAGCAGCGTTGAGGCGACCGTCATTTCATCCTGTGCTAAATAGAGGATAGGGATCGGCAATTGTTCATGATACTTTTGGGAAAATAAATAGGGCAATGTACCGGATAGGAAGACAACGTCACATGGCTTAATTTGTTTAATTAAGTACTCAGCTTCCTGTGGCTGTTTATAAATATACCCCTCTAATTCAATATTTGGGACTTGTTCCGAAACAGATTGAATCTGTTCGAAAAATTCAGCTGAACCTATGACAGCGATTTTTGTTTGCATGTTTCACCTCTTGAAGGGGGATTTTATTTTTTATAATTAACGACTGTTTAACGACAACTATAACAAATTATTTGAAAATTTTAAACGAAAAAGGAGAAAAATTTTATGAAAATAACCGCTATCCATCTTTATGCTATTCATTTACCGCTGCATGTACCCTTTGTTGTCAGCTATCACACTTACAATGATATGCCTTCTGTTATTGTTAAAATTGAAACAGACGAAGGAATTGTTGGATACGGGGAAGGTGTAGCAGATGAGCACGTGACTGGGGAATCGTTAGAGGGTGTTTACACCATTATTAAAAATACACTTGCACCTGTTCTTATTGGCCAAAACCCAATGGAAATCGAAAAAATTCACGACATAATGAATAAATCGATATACGGAGCTCCAACGGCTAAAGCAGCTATTGATATTGCTTGCTTTGATATTATGGGCAAAAAAATACAGCAGCCGGTTTATCAGCTGATTGGCGGACGTTATCATGATGAGTTCCCAATTACACATGTGTTAAGCATTGCCGAACCTGAACATATGGCAAGTGAAGCTACTTCCATGCTTGAGCAAGGCTATCGTTCTTTTAAAATGAAGGTGGGCACAGATGTCAGGAAGGATGTTGAGCGTATTCAAGCTGTCCGTGAGAAGGTTGGGGATGATATCGCCATTCGAGTCGATGTGAACCAAGGCTGGAGAAATAGTGCCAACACTCTTGTCGCATTAAATCAATTGCGCGATTGCCATTTAGATTGGGTAGAACAGCCGGTTGTGGCTGATGATATAGATGGGATGGTTGAAATAAACGCGAAAACAACAGTTCCTCTCATGATTGATGAAGGCTTAAAGGGACAGCGAGAAATGCTCGAGATCATCCAAAAGCGTGCAGCCCACAAAGTCAATATTAAATTGATGAAGTGCGGCGGCATTTATCCCGCGGTCAAACTTGCACACCAGGCAGAGTTAGCTGGAATTGAGTGCCAGATTGGATCTATGGTTGAATCATCTGTCGGCTCTGCTGCAGGCTTCCATGTTGCTTTTTCTAAAAAAGTCATCACAAGTGTTGAGCTTACAGGGCCATTAAAATTTTCAAAGGATATCGGCAATCTTCATTACGATGTTCCATTTATCCGCTTAACTGAGAAACCGGGGTTAGGTGTAGATATAAATGAAGAAGTATTGAATGAATTAACCGTCTTACAGGATGTTGTTCGCTAGGAGTGGTGTTTAGGTGATGCATATATATGAAGGAACGTTAATTAAGGAAGGCCAAAAGATCCCCTTTGTTGTCCAGCCTTTAACGATGGCGGATGTAGCAAGGATTTTGGAAGTTCAGGATCAAGTCATTTCACATCTAAATGGAAAAAATACACTTCAGCCACTGACCGAGGAAGAGTTTCAATATATTTTAGAGGGCAATGGATTGATGATTGGGGCATTTGTTGATGGAAAGCTAATTGCTTTTCGTGCTTTATTAGTGCCCGTTATGGATGAAGAGCACTTAGGGCTAGATATCGGCCTTGGTGAATCTGAACTGTCAAAAGTTATTTATCAGGAAATCTCAAATGTCCTACCTGATTATCGCGGAAATCAGTTGCAGAAGACGTTGGCTGGGCTGATTATGAAGGAATTATCTAAGAATGATCATGGCTATCGATATGTTTGCTGTACCGTGGCTCCATTCAATATTCCTAGCTTAAAGGATAAATTCTCACAAGGCATGCGGATAGCTGCGCTGAAGGAGAAATATGGCGGCAGCCTACGTTATATTTTTGTGATGGATTTGGAGGAGAGCGCGGAGCCTAATTGGAGCGAGAGCATGTTTATTCCAATGGGGGATACGGAAGCGCAACAAAAAAAGCTTTCTGAAGGCTGGAGAGGAATTCGGATGGAAGTGAGGAATGGGGAGCTTTCGGTGGAGTATTGTCGGGTTAAATGAGGGTGGGGGTGTTATATACGCCCATAGTGAAGGAAAATGGTGTAGAAGGTAGCTAAGAAGGGTTTATTACTCCCTTCGTAAAGAAAAAATGCAGTGGAAGGTAGTTAAGAGGACTATATAACGCCCTTCATGAAGAAAAAATGCAGTGGAAGGTAGTTAAGAAGGTTTTATAACTCCCTTCATGAAGAAAAAATGCAGTGGAAGGTAGTTAAGAGGACTATATAACACCCTTCGTGAAGAAAAAATGCAGTGGAAGGTAGTTAAGAGGACTATATAACGCCCTTCGTGATGAAAAAATGCCGACGAATATAGTTAAGAAGGGTTTATTACTTCCTTCGTAAAGAAAAATGTAGCTCGAAGATAGTTAAGGATGAACGTCTTCACGTATCCAAAGGAAAATCGTCATAATTTTATTTAACCAAACAATTGATCATAATATAAATATTCAATTTGCGAAAAGAGGAGTTTTTCGGTAGTATGTTATCGTTACGAAAGGAGAGAACATTTTGGGTAGTCCGATACAAGATAAAAACAACCAAGTGGTATTTTTAAAACAGCGGTTAAATATGTTTCTTGACGTTCTGGATGCTATTGAGCCAGAAGAAGCAGATATTGATGATATCGACCGTCTGATAGAAATCATTGACGACATTGAATCGAAATGCCGCGAATTCAATAATCGTGATTAAAAAAGAGCCTTAGTGGCTCTTTTTATTTTGGAATCCAGTTAGTATGGTCACCTTTTCCTCAATCAGAATGAGTGCTTTATCTTTAATTACCTCCATTTTAGGAGTATAATATAGACGGCAATTATAATTATTTGAAAAAATAGATATACTCGCAAAGGGGAAGGGGAACGAGGATGAATATCGAAAAGTTTCAAGAGAGTATGTATCAGCTAATTGTTGAAACATCAACAAGGCTTCCAAAAGACGTACGTCGTGCAATTCAGGCTGCGAAGGAAAATGAAAGTGCTGGAACTAGATCAGCTATGAGTTTAGCGACTATCACGAATAATATTAAAATGGCTGATGATAATGTTTCACCAATCTGTCAGGATACAGGTCTTCCAACCTTCAAAATTAAGACGCCTGTTGGTGCAAACCAGCTTGAAATGAAAGAAGCAATTAGAAATGCGATTGTACAAGCTACGAAGGATGGAAAGCTTCGTCCGAATTCAGTTGACTCGCTAACAGGGGATAATAGCGGGGACAATCTTGGATTAGGTGTTCCAGTTATTAAATTTGATCAATGGGAAAATGATTATATCGATGCCCGCCTTATTTTAAAAGGGGGCGGCTGTGAAAATAAAAATATTCAATACAGCTTGCCTTGTGAGCTTGAAGGACTTGGTCGTGCAGGCCGTGATCTCGATGGCATTCGTAAATGTATCATGCATTCGGTTTACCAAGCACAAGGACAAGGGTGTAGCGCTGGCTTTATCGGCGTTGGTATTGGCGGAGATCGTTCTTCAGGATATGATCTTGCTAAGGAACAGTTATTCCGTTCAAACGATGATGTAAATCCAAATGAAGATCTTCGCAAAGTTGAAGAATATGTCATGGAGAATGCCAACAAGCTTGGAATCGGTACAATGGGCTTTGGCGGAGAGACAACCCTATTAGGCTGTAAAATTGGTGTGATGAACCGTATTCCTGCCAGCTTCTTTGTTTCTGTAGCCTATAACTGCTGGGCATTCCGCCGTTTAGGTGTTGCTGTAAATGCTGAAACTGGTGAAATCAACGAATGGATGTATCAAGAAGGCGAAAACATCGATTTCGCTGCAACTGAGGCTGAAAAAGAAACAGCGGCAGCTGCCGAGACAAAAGCTGAAGTGATTACTTTACAAGCTCCTATTACAGAAGAACAAATTCGCAACTTAAAAGTTGGAGATGTCGTTCAAATTAACGGCAGAATGTACACTGGCCGTGACGCGATCCATCACCACTTAATGTCACATGACGCACCAGTTGATTTAAATGGCCAAGTTATTTACCACTGTGGTCCTGTTATGCTGAAAGATGCTGAAGGAAAGTGGCATGTGAAGGCAGCGGGTCCAACAACAAGTATTCGTGAGGAGCCATACCAAGGCGATATCATGAAGAAATTTGGCATCCGCGCGGTGATCGGAAAAGGCGGAATGGGTCCGAAAACTTTGGCAGCTCTTCAAGAACATGGCGGTGTGTACTTAAACGCAATCGGCGGTGCGGCTCAATATTATGCGGATTGTATTAAGGATGTTGAAGGCGTTGATTTGATGGAATTTGGTATTCCTGAAGCAATGTGGCATTTAAAAGTTGAAGGATTTACTGCTGTAGTCACAATGGATTCACACGGAAACAGTTTGCATGCGGATGTTGATAAATCATCTTTAGAGAAGTTGGCTCAATTTAAAGAGCGCGTATTTTAATATTGTTTGGCTCTAGTCATTGAAATGGCTAGGGCTTTTTTTATGGAGTTTATTGGCATGGTTTGGCGCGAATGTTTTGCCTGCCTGCACAAACAATAAGAAAAAATAAAAGAGGAGTGCAGAGATGAAATCACTTAGACATTTGCTCATATTAAGTGCCATTTTCTTGTTTTTTTCATCAACAGCCTATGCCAATTACGCCAACTCTCCTATTCATTGGGGATTTAAAAAGGGCTCAAATGAGCAGCCAGCCGATGCAGGTAAAGGTTTAGATGATATGCTAGAACGGCTGGGTGCCTACTACAAAGGAGATACAACGAAAAAAGAAATTTATTTAACCTTTGATAATGGCTATGAAAATGGCTATACAGAAAAAGTTTTAAACGTATTGAAAAAGGAAAAGGTGCCAGCAGCATTTTTCATTACGGGGCATTATTTAAAAACTGCACCTGATCTAGTCAAACGAATGGCCAACGAAGGTCATATTATCGGCAACCATTCCTGGCATCATCCTGATATGACAACTATTAGTGACGAGAAAATTGCTAAGGAATTGGAAATGGTACGGGAGGGGACGGAACAACTAACAGGAATAAAAACGATGGCATATTTGCGCCCACCCCGCGGCATTTTTAGCGAACGAACGATTAAAGTGGCTAAACAGCATGGCTATACTCACATCTTCTGGTCCTTAGCTTTTAAAGATTGGGTGGTCGATCAGCAAAAAGGCTGGCAATATTCCTACGACAACATCATGAAACAAATTCATCCAGGGGCCATTCTGCTGCTTCACACCGTATCTAAAGACAATGCCGATGCACTGGAAAAAGCGATACAAGATTTGAAAAAGCGGGGCTACACGTTTAAAAGCTTGGATGATTTGATGATGAGTATAGGCATGGAGGAGAGAATGCTATATTGAAGAATTTTTGGGTAGTGGCCGATATATTATATTGGTAGAACTAACCGATATAATCAAAAAGTGACCGATATATTGGTGGAACTGACCGATAAACATCAGCATTGGCTGATATATTTATTAATTAGACCCAATAATGGGTCTTTTTATGTTTCCAAGATACAGCTTTAGTCAAAGCATAAGAAAAAATGCTATAATGACGGAAAAATGGTTAAAGGACGGATCATTCTTGGAAACAATACAAATAAAAGGCCCTTACAATTTTGATCTTGTACTGGACAGGCTTTCCATCGACCCGCTTAATCAAGTGGATATAGTCAATCGATCGGTAAAAGTGCCACTGCTGATTGAAGATGAACCGATTGTGGCAATAGTAAAAGCAAATGGAACAACTTTAGCCCCCGAATTCTTGATTGATGGGACAGAGGGCAAATATAAGGAAAAAGCCGATAAAAGATTAGCGGAAATTTTTCAATGGCTTACTCCACTTGAAATGATTGGCCAACATTTCAAGAATACGGACCTTAAAGAGATCTTTGAACAACACTATGGCACACCCATTGTTCTCGATTTTTCACCGTATAACTGTCTATTAAAATGCATTATCCACCAGCAGCTGAATATGTCCTTTGCCCATACTTTAACAGAGCGGTTTGTCAAAACTTTCGGATTTGAAAAAGAGGGCGTTTGGTTCTACCCCCTGCCGGAAAAAGTCGCCGAGCTTACCGTAGAAGATCTTCGTGAGCTCCAGTTCAGCGGACGCAAAGCGGAATATGTGATTGGCATTGCTAAAGAAGTAATAGAAGGAAACCTCAACTTTGATGAACTAAAATCACAATCAGATGAGGACATTTTTAAACAATTAATTAAATTGCGCGGAGTTGGACCATGGACGGTTCAAAATTTCCTCATGTTTGGTCTAGGCCGTCCAAATCTTTTTCCAACGGCAGACATAGGCATTCAAAATGCCTTGAAAAAATTATATCAATTAGAAGCGAAACCAGCTGTAGAGCAAATGGAGAATTATTCAAAAGGCTGGGAACCTTACTTAAGCTATGCTTCCCTTTATTTATGGAGAAGCATCGAATAATCTGGAGTGATCGAGCATCATGAAACAAGAACAAACAGCAAAACTCAAACTAAATCAAACTTTTCCACTGACAATTAAACGGCTCGGAATAAATGGTGAGGGCGTAGGCTATTTTAAAAAGCAGGTTGTCTTTGTGCCTGGAGCATTGCCTGGGGAAGAGGTTGTTGTTGAAGCAACGAAGGTAAACCCAAAATTCGCAGAGGCAAAAATAAAGAAAATCCGTAAAAAGTCAGAGCATCGTGTCCAGCCGCCATGCCCGATTTATGAACAGTGTGGGGGCTGCCAGCTTCAGCATTTGCAATATAGCCAGCAGCTGAAAGAAAAACGTGATATTGTCATTCAGGCGCTGGAAAGACATACGAAGTTGAACCCAAATCAAATTGATATTAAAGATACGATCGGAATGGACGACCCATGGAATTACAGAAATAAGAGCCAATTCCAAGTTGGACTAAAAGACGGAAAAGTGCTGGCTGGTCTATATGGAATGAATTCCCACCGTCTTATCAATATTGACCAATGTGCAGTTCAGCATCCGCAAACAAGCAATGCAACTGTAACCGTAAAAAGGATACTGCAAGATCTGAAAATACCGATATATAATGAAAAAACAAGAAAAGGTCTAATTAGAACAATCGTTACAAGAGTCGGCATTCAAACAGGCGAGCTGCAAATCGTCTTAATTACAGCAAAAAAAGAACTTCCGAAAAAAGATCTCATTATCCAAGAGATTAAAAAGCGACTGCCAGCAGTGAAGTCCATCATCCAAAACATTAATGGACAAAAAACATCCTTAATTTTTGGTGAAGAAACAGTCAATCTTGAAGGAAATGACTTTATCCAAGAAACGCTTGGCGATCTATCCTTCGAACTGTCAGCACGGACATTTTTCCAGCTAAACCCTGAACAAACGGTCAAGCTTTATAATGAAGTGAAAAATGCGGCAGGATTAACAGGGAAAGAAAAAGTAGTGGATGCCTATTGCGGAGTCGGAACGATTGGCTTATGGGTAGCGGAGCAAGCGGCTGAGATTCGCGGAATGGACATCATCCCAGAATCCATCGAAGATGCTAAGAAAAACGCTACTCGTCATGGGATTAAGCATGCTAAATATGTCACTGGAAAAGCTGAAGTCCTGCTGCCGAAATGGGTAAAAGAGGGATGGAAGCCAGATGTTATCATTGTGGATCCTCCACGGACAGGGCTTGATGAACAGCTTTTAAAAACGATTTTGAAAGTGAAGCCAAAGAAGGTTGTGTATGTATCATGTAATCCATCGACTTTGGCGAAGGATATTGATGTATTGAGTTCTAGTTACAAGGTTGATATGATTCAGCCGGTGGATATGTTTCCTCAAACGGCGCATGTGGAAAATGTGGCAGTGTTGGAGCTGAAAAATAAATAAGGTGACTAAAGAAGTCTAGAGATAGGCTTCTTTTTTATGGATAAATAACAATAATGCTTGTTATAATTTGAGTGGTTCCTGAAGAGGAATGATAAAGAGTATTCGACAATTGTCAGGTACCAAATAGTATAACCACGAATCGTATTCCTCTTTAGCGGAATCAAAATTTCTAGTACTATTCCCTAATGGTTTTTATTTAAAAAAAGCAGACGGTAATTCGAGAATCTTATACAGATTCTATTGAACATCTGCTTTTAAATGAATTTAAAGTAAAGTTGTTGAAGCGTTTATTCAAAGATGCATTAATATTACCAACTATTTTTCAAAACAATTTTTCCTATCGCCTTACCTGACTCCATATACTCATGGGCTTTTGAGACCTCATCAAACGTAAAATATTTGAATCCAAAAGCGGACGCAGCTTCCCTTCCTCAACCAAACTAGCAACCTTCTTCAAAAATTTCTTTGATTAAGATACTAATCTTAGACCGATTACTGCCACTACTACCAATGCAATAAAGAAAATACGCAATTTATCTTTGGACTCACCATAGTACAACATTCCTATGATCGCACTACCTACAGTTCCAATTCCTGTCCAAACTGCATAAGCGACACCTAAAGGAACGGTCTTCATCGCAAGATTAAGAAAGGTAAAACTAAAAATAAAACCAATCAATATAATTAGGAATCCTTTTAGTTTCTGACCTTTCCCCATAATCTGCATACCAGTAACACCAACAATTTCAAGAATACCTGCGATAATTAAGAATAACCAACTCATCCTTCTTGACTCCTTTCTGCATCCTGCTTACCGGTGACAAGTTTTAACCCAAGCACTCCCACAAGCAGTAAGACAAGAAAGAAGAGCATACCCAAATTAAAAGGTGCATGAAAGATAATGATATCAACTAACACTGTTCCAACTGTACCCAATGCTACAAAAACGGCGTATACTGTACTTGTAGGTAAAGTTGTAGCAGCTCGGACAAGCAGTATAAAACTAACAACAACTCCTATAATAGTAAAAGTCCATTCTAAAGGCGAGTTGGCATGTTTTAATCCTGTGGCCCAACCAACTTCAAAGATGCCTGCAATGATGACTAAAATCCACATATTTGTTCAAACACCTTCTTTGTTTTATAATTAACTAACGGTAGTTAGTATAACGTTGATTTTGTTTATTTTCAACTGTTTTTTTGAAAGGATGAAGGAATTGAATACGAAAGACCAAATTATTGAAGCAGCTAAGCGTTTGTTTGCTCAGCACGGCTATGAAGGCACAACGTTATCGCAAATCGCAAAAGAAGTAGGGATTCAAAAACCCTCGATATACAACCACTTTAAAAGTAAAAATGATTTGTACTTATACGTAGCAGACATGGTTATGGACGCTTTACTTATGAGAATGCAGGATACATATGAGAGACATAGAAATGAGGATTTAGAAACAAGGCTTTATTTATTATTTAAAAATAGCTGTGATTTTATTCTAAATAAACAAGAAGGTATGATGTATGTACGCTTTTTACTATTTCCACCTGTAGAATTAAAAGAAGAAGTTAAAGCAATTGTAGAAAAAGGAGATAATGAAATAGACGAGATTGTAAACAAATTATATACTCAAGGAATAGAAGAAGGACAATTAAGAGATATACCTGAACAAACGTTCCAATCAGCTTTTTATTTCTTGTTAGATGGATTATTTACGGAGAGCTTTATTTATGATGATTTTCTAAATCGCTTTGAAAAAGCTTGGACTGTATTTTGGTATGGAGTATCCAAATAAAGTGTGCGAAAACAAAAGATGAGAATTAAAGGACAAAGATTGAAAAAAGACAGCTGCCGTTTAATAAGCTGTCTTTTTCAATCTTTGTTTTGCTTGCGTCAAAGACGCAATGCACTTATTCAATCTTCAAGGACACCATGAACTTCGTATGGTGCCCGTTTTCTCCCTATTTGAAAAAATTTATCCGTTTACGATCGTGCCGCCGTTCACATGAATAATCTGCCCGCTTACATAGGATGAATCGTCACTTGCCAAATATACATAGGTTGGTGCTAGTTCGTATGGCTGTCCTGCACGTCCAAGCGGTGTGTCGGTTCCAAATTGAGCTACCTTATCGACAGAGAATGTAGATGGGATTAGTGGGGTCCAAATGGGTCCCGGCGCTACACCGTTTACACGAATTCCTTTTCCTGAAAGTGACATCGCAAGAGATCTAGTAAAGGTAACGATTGCCCCTTTCGTTGCTGAGTAATCAATCAGCTGTTCATGTCCGGCATAGGCTGTTATGGAAGTGGTATTAATAATGGAACTGCCTTTTTGTAAATACGGCAGAACCATTTTTGTTAAATAAAAATAAGAAAAAATATTAGTCCGAAAGGTTCTTTCCAGTTGGGAAGAAGAAATATTCAGGAGACTATCCTGAGGGTGCTGCTCTGCAGCGTTGTTTACTAATACATCTATTTTCCCAAAATGGTCAATCGTTTTATTGGCAATCTCCCTGCAAAAGGACTCATTTCCGATATCTCCTGGAAGTAATAAACATTCTTGCCCTTCCGCCTCTATTAATTGCTTTGTTTCGTCTGCATCTTCATGCTCTTCTAGGTAGTTGATCGCAATATTTGCCCCTTCTTTAGCAAAATAGATGGCTGCTGCTTTTCCAATTCCGCTGTCACCACCTGAAATGAAAGCTATTTTTCCTTTTAATTTCCCTGATCCCTTATAATTGGGATCAATCGAGGTTGGTTTTGGATCCATTCGACTTTCTAATCCAGGCTGCTTGTTTTGATGCTGTGGGGGAAAAGCGTTTCGCTTTGGCTGATTTTGTTTGTTTGGCATGTTGAACGAACCTCCAACTAGTATTTACTATCCTAGTATGGAGTAAACTAGCACGGATTATTTGTCAGGTGTAATAGTGCCCTTATTGGGTAGTGAATCGTTTGCCTTGGCGTGCGCAATAGGGGACAGATGTATTAATTTAGATTAGTCTTCTTACTATCATTGATAAGCGGCGTAGACCATCCTCTAAATTTGAAAGAGATGCAAAGGAATAGGAAATACGTAGATATTGGTCAGCCTGAATATCATAAATATTTCCCGGATTTAGTAATATGCCTTCTGCAAGTGCCGTTTCAAATAGTTTTCTTATTGAAATGGGCGGTATTAATCGTATCCAAACATAAAACCCTCCCTTTGGTTTTTCCCATGTTGCCAAATTAGAAAAATACTTATTTAAAATATTTAAGGTAAAATCTCTTCGTATTTTCAGTTGTTTTCTAATTTCATTCAGATGTTGATCATAAAGTCCACTGGAAAACCATTCTACAGCAGCCCATTGTGACAAGGAACTTGAACCATAATCAGTTTGCATTTTAATATCTGCTAAGTGCTCAATAACCGGCTCTGGACCAACTACCCAGCCAATTCTAAAGCCGGGGCTTAAAGTTTTAGATAAACTTCCCAAATATAGAACAAGTCCATTTTTGTCGAATGCCTTAACAGGATTTGGAGGTCTCTCTTCGAACCATAATTCCCGGTAAACATCATCTTCGATTAAAGGTAATTGTTCTTGTTGACATTTGTTTAACAATTGATTACGCCTTTCAACAGTCATTAAAGTTCCAGTTGGATTTTGAAATGAAGGAATTGTATAAAGTAAAGCAGCTTTATTCAGCTTTTTATATTGTGGAATATCATTCACCTTAATCCCTTCTTTATCCAATGGAATGCCAACTAAACGCATACCCGCTGACTCAAAGACATGAAGTGAATGAAGATATGATGGTTTTTCCGTTAATACAGTAGAGCCTTTATGTAATAAACCAACACTAATAAGTTGCAAGGCTTGCAGGGCACCTGAAACAATTAAAATGGAAGAAGGGGAAGCCTCAATACCAATCGTTTTTAAATAGTTACTTATTTCCTCCCTTAATGGCAATAGCCCTTTTGGCTCTTCATAACCATAAGAAAGTTCTTTCATAGACAGCTTTTCAAAAATTTGTTTCATTGACCTGCCAGCCAAAAGATCAGGTGATAATTCGCCGGTTCCTAAACGGATGATGTTAGGAATAAATTCAGCTTGATTAATTTCTTGAATGGTTGGAAGGTTAGGTTTGTGAATGCCCGACTTAACATATGAACTCCAATCAGGAGGGGATGCTGTAGCCAATAGATTCCATGTATTATTAATCACCTTCGTACCGCTGCCACTTTTTCCTTCGATAAGTCCTTCTGCAGTTAATTCATCAAAGGCAGTAACTATTGTACTCCGATTTACTTCCAAAGCCTTTGCTAACGTGCGTTGGGGTGGAAGCTTATATCCTATTGTCCATTCACCATTCGATATTTTTTCTTTCATAAAATCAGCAATTTGCTTATGCAATGGTATAGGTGAGGACTTATTGGGCTTCCAATTAACTGAAAACATAAACGGTTCTCCTTTTTAATCATTCTTTATACCATTATATTACTTGGTTGGTATAGAATCCATCCAATTGGTTGGAGACAATGTGAAAGATACTAACTAAAATAAGACTAGTTAATAAAAAGAAAAGGAGAACTTTGGATGTTAGAGCCATTTATTCATGGAAGTATTCTTGCACTAGGACTTATTTTGCCTCTTGGTGTTCAAAATGTTTTTGTTTTTAATCAAGGGGCACTTCAACCAAGTTTTATTAGAGCCTTACCCGTTGTCATTACAGCCTCTTTTTGTGATGCTTTTTTGATTACCGTATCTGTGTTAGGCGTTTCATTACTTATCTTAAGTTCATTTTGGATTAAAACGATTCTTTTAGGGGCAGGTTTGATCTTTTTAATTTATATGGGATGGACAACATGGAATAGGAAACCTAGTAATGAAAGAGAAGATATCGCGAAGAAATTTCCATTAAAAAAACAAGTATTGTTTGCAGCATCCGTTTCCTTGCTGAACCCACATGCAATCATGGACACGGTAGGTGTAATTGGTTCAAGCTCGTTAAGATACGAGGGAGATGAAAAAATAGTTTTTGCTGTTTCGTGTATTTTGGTTTCTTGCGTTTGGTTTTTAGGGCTTGCATTAGCTGGACGAATCACTGGAAAACTCGATAAATCAGGAAGTTTTATGTTGACATTAAATAAAGTATCAGCCTTAGTCATATGGGGGGCTGCCGTTTACCTTGGATTATCTTTATTTTAGGATCTTGGAAATACAAGGATAGAAATGATAAGCAGGGGCTATCCCATAAGTCAGTGTTGACAATGGTAAAGCCCCAGATTGTTATGGTTCTACTACTACGCCTATAGTCCTTACTGTTGTTTTTTAATAATAATGACAAATAAGCTTGCAAATAAACAGAAAACTCCAGCCATAAAAAACGCCCAAGTGTAAGTATTGAAATATTTATAGACTATACCTCCACCATAAGCAGCTGCTGCAGCACCTGCTTGGTGAGAGGCATAAATCCAACCATAAATAATAGCGCTCTTCTGAAGTCCAAAGATTTGTCTTGTAATATTAATTGTGGGTGGTACAGTAGCCACCCAATCTAAACCATAAAACACAGTAAAAACAATAATCCAAGTAAGATCACCCTTCATTAATGCAAAAGGTAGGAATACGAGAGAACCCCCTCTAAGCAGATAATACCAAAACAAGAGCCAGCGATTATCGATACGATCTGACAGCCAGCCGGATAGAGTTGTTCCCACGATGTTAAAAACGCCCATAAATGAAAGTAATGAAGCAGCAGTAACTAGCGGAATTCCAAAGCTAATGCAGTAAGAAATAAAATGTGTCCCAATCAATCCACTCGTTGAAAGTCCACACATAAAGAAACTACCTGCTAATAACCAAAATTCTTTTGCCTTCACAGCATCGAAAAATCCTTTGAAAGCAATGACTATCGGATTTCCATTTTGAATTTCATGCATTTCCTCCATATCTTCACTTTGACCATATGGAAGAACCCCGATGTCTTTCGGTGAGTTTTTCATAAATAAAAAGATGATGATGAACATAATGATGCTAAGAGCAATGATTAACCCCATAGCCCATCGCCACGAGTAACTTTCGATAACCATTGCTAAGACAGGAAGTAATATTAATTGGCCCATAGCCGTACTTGCCGTTAATATTCCGGTTGCAAGTCCCCTTTTTTCTTTAAACCAATGATTTGCCACATATGGACTTAATACCGTTAAGAAAAGACTTGATCCAAGTCCAATAATAATTCCCCAAATAATAATCAAGTGCCAAGATTGATTCATTAAGTAAGTTAATAGGAGTCCAATCAGCAAGGTTCCCATAGAGGCTAGCATCATTTTCTTTAGTCCTATTTTTTCTAGTAAGGCTGCCATAAACGGGCCTGATACTCCATAGAAAAACAGACTAATACCAAAAGCAAGGGAAATCACGGAACGATCCCAGCCAAATTCACTTTCAAAAGGAGTTAAGAAAACCCCTGATGATGCCATAACAATTCCAGCTACAATGATGGAAAAAAATGTTACGGTCAGAATAAACCAGCTAAAGTGAATACGTTTCAAAACGAAACCGCCTCTCTATCTATGATTCTTAATTTTAGCTAGTAATTAATCATGTGTAAAATTGAAGTTTATGAAGTGAATCATTGATTTTTCTGATACTATTGAAATAAGAGAATATTAAGGGCGGGTGATGTGTTGGAAATACGCCATTTTGTTACGTTTAATAAGGTCATTGAAACAGGTAGTTTCACACAAGCGGCAGAACATTTAGGTTATACTCAATCCACAGTGACCTCTCATATTCAAACGCTTGAAGAGCATTTAGGCGCACCTCTGTTTGATCGGATGGGGAGGAAGGTTAGATTGACTGAAATTGGTAAGAAACTGTTACCTTATACACAGGAAATTTTAGATACTTATGGAAAAATTGAAAGCATTACTAGTGAGGGGAAGGAAATTAGAGGGACGTTAAAGATTGCGGCTCCTGAGTCACTAACTGTTTACCGCTTAGAACCAATATTAAGAGAATATCGAAAGAAATTTCCTCATGTAAGCATCCGTTTAAGTAACGCCACTTGCGGAGATAACAAGAAAGCCATCGTTGATGGTAGTGCTGATGTTGCGTTTGTCATGTTGCCACAGTTTAAGGATTCAGATTTAGTCATCCATCGGTTAATGAACGAGCCGATTGTTCTCATTGGAAGTCCTGATTGTTCACTGAGTAGTTTACCTAAAAGCTATGAAAATCAGAAGCTTAGCGAGTGTTTCATTACTAACGAGAAAGAAGCCAGTTATCGAAGAATATTTGAAGAGTTTCTACGGGATAGAGGGATTGTACCTTCCAACATCATGGAATTTTGGAGTATTGAGGCGATAAAGCGTTCTGTCATGAGTGGGCTTGGCATTTCTTATTTACCTTTAATGACTGTACAGGATGAAATCAAGGAAGGAAAATTAAAAATGATTCCTTGCGAGGCTGATTTAAAACAAATATACTCCCAAGTCGTTTATCACAAAAACAAATGGGTTTCCCCTGCATTATCAAGTTTTATAGATATTACTTTGAAACATGCAAAAAACTGGTCTTGTGTGGAGACTGTTTGTTGATGAGATTGTGATGGTTTTAATTTAAAAGCTATGATATTTAACAATTGGGCACTTGAGTTGAATAAGCAATAGTTGAAGATGAAAAAGAAAAATAGGCTAGATAATTAAACCCTCCAGCACCTGTGAGTTGCCACATGCACTTTACACATTGTGAGGCACAAAAATAAGTAGTAAAATCAAAGATAATTGGCGATAATTAACTGAAAAGAAAGTGCTGAGGGACGAAGCAATTTAAATAAGTAGTTCTATACATATGATACGAGGAGGTTTTAGTATGGTAAATGAAAATAGGAAGTTATCACCCGAACAACGTGAAGAAATACTTGGAATATTGAAAGACCGTTTTGATACAAACATGAACCGCCATGAAGGTCTTGAATGGGCAAAAGTCCAGGCAAAGCTGGAAGCTAGTACTGAAAAAATGTGGTCGCTCAATGAAATGGAAGCAACTGGTGGTGAGCCGGATGTTGTTGGTTATGACAAAAAAACGAACGAATACATTTTTTATGATTGTTCAGCTGAAAGTCCTAAAGGTCGCAGAAGTGTTTGTTACGATCATGAAGCGCTGGAGTCACGGAAAAAACATCCACCAGAAAATAGCGCTATTGGTATGGCGACTGCGATGGGCGTTGAGCTTTTAACGGAAGAACAATACCGGGAACTGCAAATACTTGGTAATTTTGATATGAAAACATCGAGCTGGGTGCAAACACCTGCGAATATTAGAAAACTTGGCGGGGCTATCTTTTGTGATCGTCGTTACGACACTGTCTTTATGTACCACAATGGAGCGGATTCCTACTATGCTGCAAGGGGTTTCCGTGGCTCACTAAGGGTTTAAATTTTAGAGAAAAACAATGCCAGATGAAGAGGTGCGGGTGGCATAGACCCCAAGAAGGGATAAATTTTTCCATAAGGTTATATCATAAATCTTTTATGTTATTTTTTATAAGATTTATGTGATATCCATGTAGAAGCGATCACTGGACTGATATAAAATTGTAACTCCTAAATAATTTTTGCTAGTTAAAAGTAAATTCCTGTTAAACCGACCCTGATTTCGTTTAAAATACTTTTGCGATTTCAGGGTCTTTTTTCTACCTTTTTCATAAAAAAACCTCTCTATTATCAAAAAACAGTTATTAAATTTCAGTTACTTGACAGTATTTAATTATATAAATATACTTACTTACATAAAGTAACTTAAGAGGCTGTTACCAATTTAAAACAGATTGGTGCGAATGTATGAGAAGAAATCAATCATCCTTTTGAAAACCGCATCAATTTATAATATAGGAGGTATCCGATTGGCTGCTAAAGAAAGTGCCGGTATTGAAATTGGTATATACACACTTGCGGATATAGGTCCGAACCCCCTTAATGGGAAGACGATAACGATTAAGGAAAGAGTAAAAGAAATCATTCAAGCCGCAAAGCTTGCTGATGAGGCGGGACTAGATGTATTTGGGGTAGGAGAACATCATCGTCTGGATTACGCTTCTTCTTCTCCTGCTGTTCTATTAGCTGCTATTGCACAAGTAACAAATCATATTAGATTAACAAGTACAACAAGTGTTTTAAGTACGCTTGATCCTGTTCGTCTATTTGAAGATTTTGCTACATTAGATTTACTTTCCGATGGCCGAGCTGAAATACTGGCTGGCAGAGGAGCATTTATAGAATCATTTCCTCTTTTCGGTTATAGTACAAACGATTATGATGAGTTGTTTGAAGAACATATGGACCTTCTATTACAACTGACCAAAAATGAGACTGTCACATGGTCAGGGAAGTTCCGTTCTTCTTTAAGGAATGCTGAAATTGCCCCAAGACCGGTACAAGAAAAATTACCAATTTGGATTGGAGTTGGGGGTACACCTGAGAGTGCCGTTCGTGCTGGAAGGTTTGGAGTGGGAATGGCTTTAGCAATCTTAGGTGGTCATCCAAGACGTTTTAAGCCACTTGTCGATCTTTATCGTCAAGCTGGAATAGACGCTGGACATGCACCAGAAACATTAAAGGTTGGTGTAACGGGCCATGCCTATATTGCTAAGACAACTCAGCAAGCAAAGGATGAGTTTTATCCTTATTACTCGAATTACTGGGGATATGTGAACCGTCAGCGTGGAATGGGGACAAGGATGTCAAGAGATGATTTTGAACATATGGGTAGTCCGGATACTGCTTTGTTCGTGGGGAGTCCACAGCAAGTCATCGAAAAGATCCTGAAACAATACGAACTCTTTGGGCACCAACGTTTCCTTGCACAGTTAGATATAGGTGGCCAACCCTTTAAGAATGTTGCAAAAGGGATTGAATTGTTAGCAACGGAAATTGCTCCAATCGTTCGAAGAGAAACACGTCTTCAAAGCCGGTGAAGCAGAATAAATTAATAATTAAATAATAAAACAAAGTACCATTAGTGTTCAGCCTAATGGTACTTTGTTTTTTTTTGAAAATGATAAAAGTCAATTTGACAAGAGAATCATAATAAATATTTATTGGTTCTTGATAAGACATGCTTTACTAAAACAATTTGAGCGATTGTGAAATAATCTTGAGTTGATCAATCTCCAATATCCAAAATTTACTTCCCTTTACCAAAAATTCACACAAAATACATTGTTTTTAATAAAATTTACAAAACCTTTACAAAGTTAGTGTGAAAAATTTACACTACAAATTTACTCTACTATTAGACAATATACGACAAAATCACGCTAACATTATTATGTCGGAGGTAATAAATGCTTATTTTAAAAAAACTAAGATTGGGATTATCGTTGCTAACATTACTAGCTATATTAACAGCATGTACAAGTAATAGTGATACTGATTCAAAAGCATCAAATGGCAGTCATTCTACAGTAGCTATTTCAGGATCTACATCTGTTGGTCCGCTTGCTGAAAAATTAGCCGCGAAATATAACGAGAAAGATCATACGAAAATTGAAATAAATCAAATTGGTTCATCTGCTGGTATTACAAACGCCATCAATGGTGTATCGGAAATTGGTATGTCTTCTCGGGATCTAAAAGAAGAAGAGAAAGCCCAAGGATTGAATGAAGTCGTTATTGCTTATGACGGAATTGTAGTAGTGACTCATCCAAGCAATAAAGTAAAAAATTTATCGTTGGAACAAGTAAAACAGATTTTTACTGGTGAAGTTACGAACTGGAAAGAACTAGGCGGGGATGACATGGAAATAGTCGTTGTCTCTCGTGAGGATGGTTCAGGTTCCCGCGATGCGTTCCAGGAAATTGTTAACTATAGCTCTGGTGAATTAATTAGAAACTCCATTATCGCAAGTGGTAACGGAAATATCAAAACGACAGTTGCAAACAATAGACATGCAGTTGGCTTTATTTCTTTTGAATATATTGATGACTCCATTTCAACAATCGACATTAATGGGGTAGAAGCTACTGCAGAAAATGTTCTTCAACAAAAATACAGTTTGTCACGACCTTTCTTGTTTGTATACAAAGATGGGAAGCTAACAGAAGCTGGCCAACAATTTATTGATTTCATCTTAAGTGAAGATGGTCAACTTATTGCAGCAGAAGCAGGGGCAATCCCTGTAAAGTAATAACATAATTTTTAAAAGTAATCTTGGAGGAATACTGAGTGTCTATCCTAACAAAACACAATGCAGAAATCGGTAAGGCAAATAAAAGGAAGTATATGTTAGAGAAGGTATCTGCGAGAGTGTTCTTGACTTGTGCACTTCTTTCAGTCATCACTTTATTGTTAATCATTGGATTTGTTTTTTATAAAGGCTCACATCCATTTGTAGCTGGGGGCTATAGCTTTTTGGAGTTTATTTTAGGGTCGGATTGGGTACCAAGTGAAGAGAAATTCGGTATATTTCCAATGATTGTTGCATCCATTTTTGCAACCATTGGGGCATTAATTATCGGAGTTCCTATAGGGTTATTTACAGCGATTTTCTTAGCTGAAATAGCCTCAAAAAAAGTAGCCAAAATCATTTCACCTGCGATTCAGCTGTTAGCAGGTATCCCGTCTGTTTTGTACGGTGTTTTTGGACTTGCGATCATCGTTCCATTTTTGCAAAATTCTTTAGGCTTAGTAAAAGGACAAAGCTTATTAGCAGTTATTCTTGTACTAGCAATCATGATGCTGCCAACCATTGTGACAGTGGCAGAAACAGCGATTCGTGCTGTGCCAAACACATACCGCGAAGGGTCACTAGCTCTTGGCGTGTCACATATTGGAACCATTTTCAAAGTAATTGTACCAGCAGCTAAATCAGGGATTATGACGGCAATTGTATTAGGTTTAGGTCGAGCAATCGGAGAAACGATGGCTGTTATATTAGTGGCTGGCAATAGTTTAATCGTACCAACTAGCCTAACTGATAGTGTTCGTCCACTAACGACAAATATTGCGCTAGAAATGGGCTATGCAGCTGGCACTCATCAAGAAATGCTGTTTGCAACAGGAATTGTTTTATTCTCCTTTATATTAATTTTGAATTTTGTATTAGCGAAAATTAGTTCGAAGGGCGGTAAATAAGGTGAGAGTATTGAAAGATAATTTGCTGCGTGGATTTTTATGGCTTTCAGCTCTGCTTTCTCTTGCAGTCCTCCTCATGATTGTTGGATATATCTTTTATAAAGGGATGAATTTGATAAGCTTCGATTTCATCTTTGGAGATTATTCCCCAACTGGAGGCGGCGGCATTTGGCCAATGGTTGTTACAACGATTTACACAGTCGTTATTTCCTTAATCATAGCCACTCCAATCGGGATATTAGCAGCCGTTTATTTACAAGAATATGCGAAACAGGGACGGTTAGTTCGAATCATACGCTTTGCAACAGAAAGTTTAACAGGTATTCCCTCGATTATTTATGGTTTGTTTGGAGCAGTATTCTTTGTAACGACATTAAAATTAGGAATGTCCATTATTGCCGCTTCATTAACATTAACGATAATTGTATTACCTGTTATTATACGAACAACAGAAGAGTCCTTAAAAACAGTTCCCGGGTCGTATCGTGAAGGTTCATTAGCTCTTGGAACAACAAAGTTACAAACATTATATAAAGTGATCTTGCCTAGTGCGATGCCAGGAATATTATCTGGTATCATTCTCTCGGTTGGACGAATTGTTGGTGAATCAGCTGCCATCTTTTTAACTGCTGGAACAGTAGCTGCCATGCCAGAAAGTATTCTTTCATCAGCTAGAACTTTAACAGTACATTCCTATTTAGTAACACAAGAGTCTGGGGACATTGAACTGGCTGCTGCAGTTGGCATTGTTCTAATCGTCATTATTTTGGCTATCAATCTTTCAGCAACATTTATATCGAAAAAATTAAACAAAGCAGACCAATAAAGTGAAACTCAATCAGTGGAGTTTTCCGATGCACAGGATGTACTAGTGCAGATGTTGCGACAGGAAGGGTACTTAGTCTGCCTTCATCCACCACTGATTGTTAGTTGAACTAATCGGGCATTTACGGATTGTTAGATCCACTACTTAGAATATTCGTTTCCCTCATCCTTTTGAAATGGGGGTCTTACAGTCCGTTAATCTGCGATAAATAAGGAGTATGTTTATGAGCACATCAGTAATGGAACGTAGCGAGAGAGCGATTAAACAAAATCAAACAGAAAAGGTAATTTCACAAATAGAGGAAGGTCCAACGAAGATTAGTGTGACGGATTTAAATTTATTTTATGGTGATAAACAAGCCCTGTTTGGAGTATCTCTAGATATTCGTGAAAAAGAGGTAACTGCTTTAATTGGTCCATCAGGCTGTGGAAAATCGACTTTTTTACGAACGTTAAATCGAATGAATGATTTAATTGACAGTGTGAAAATTAACGGTGATATTGAAATCGATCATGAAAATATTTATAAATCGAATGATGTCATCAAATTACGTACAAAAGTCGGAATGGTCTTTCAAAAACCAAATTTATTCCCAATGAGTATTTATGACAATGTTGCCTATGGTCCAAGAATGCAAGGTATTAAAAATAAAAAAGAATTAAATAATATTGTGGAAGAGAGCTTGCGCGGAGCAGCGATTTGGG
This sequence comes from Bacillus sp. JJ1474, assembly GCF_036965225.1. Taxonomy (NCBI): domain Bacteria; kingdom Bacillati; phylum Bacillota; class Bacilli; order Caryophanales; family Bacillaceae; genus Bacillus; species Bacillus sp. JJ1474. The sequence continues at coordinate 25,726 of NZ_JBALPC010000163.1, forward strand.
ACGAAGTAAAAGACCGTCTTAAAACATCCGCACTAGGTCTGTCCGGCGGTCAGCAGCAACGTGTTTGTATTGCACGTGCAATTGCGATGAAGCCTGAAGTGATTTTAATGGATGAACCTACTTCAGCCCTAGATCCAATCTCGACGTTAAAAGTAGAAGAATTAATTTCGAATATGAAGAAAGATTATACGATTGTCATCGTTACTCATAACATGCAACAAGCTGCGCGAATCTCTGATAAAACAGCGTTTTTCTTAAATGGAGAAATAGTTGAATACGATGAAACTGATAAGATTTTTTCTACACCAAAAGATCAGAGAACTGAAGATTATGTAACAGGTCGATTTGGATAATAGGGGGTAACAAATGGTTATTCGTGAGAACTTTGAGAAGAGTTTAGTGGAAATAAAGGGTAAAATCACCGAAATGGGAGAACTCTCTATTGTTGCCTTAGAAAAATCTTTTGATGCCTTAAAAACACAGGATGTAGAGATCGCTTTAAAAGTGATCGATGAAGATGCAAATATTAATGATCTAGAAATGGAAATTAATCAGTTTGTTATCTGGCTCATGGCAAAAGAACAGCCTGTTGCAAGAGATTTACGCGTCATCATAGGTGTACTCAAAATCTCATCTGAAATCGAACGTATTGCGGATTTTGCTGTAAACCTGGCTAAAGCAACCATCATGATTGGAAAACCAAATTCTTTACTGTCTATGACCGATCTAGAGCAGATGAAAGAAGTATCTATTCAGATGTTACAAAAAGCACTGCAATCTTTTATGGAAGAAAACATTGCTCTCGCTAAAGAGGTTAGTAACTTAGAGAATGAAGTTGATAAATATTATGCTGAAACATATAAAAAACTTACTAATTATCTTAGTGAACATCCAGAAGAAACTAATCAGCTTGTACAATTATTACTTGTCAATCGCTATCTTGAAAGAACAGCAGACCATATAACAAATATCGCTGAAAGCTCAGCATATTTGAAT